>JBEVDP010000522.1:0-3256 GCA_040513235.1 Acidimicrobiia bacterium
CTCGTGCTCGAAGGCGTGCGCCAGATCCGCGGCACCTCCACCTGCCAGGTCCCCGGGGCCGAAGTGTCGCTCGTCACCAGCGGTGAAGGCGTGCCGACCTCGGCGATCATCTTCACGAAGGATCGCTGATGGAGTCCGCCTGGTTGCTCCCCGATCTCGCCGACCCGACGACGGGCCCGTTCTGGGAAGGTTGCGCGCGCGGCGAACTGCTGGTGCAGGCGTGCGGCGCCTGCGGGACGTGGCGCATGCCGCCCCGGCCCATGTGTGCACGCTGCCAGTCGGTTGCCGTGCAGTGGGTTCCGACGAGTGGGCGCGGCCGCATCTGGTCGTTCATCGTGGCCCACCCGCCATTGCTCCCTGCGTTCAGCGCGGTCGCGCCGTACAACGCGATCATCGTCGAACTCGACGAGGACCCGATGATCCGTTTCGCGGGCAACCTCGTCACGAACGCCGACGGCGAGATCAACGAGATCGAACCCGCGAGCATCGAGATCGGCCAACCGGTGCAGGTGGTGTTCCACCACATCGACGACGTGTCCCTCCCGCGTTGGATCCGAACATGAACTACCCGCTCGAACCCGGCGGGGTCGGCGACTACCCGATCAAGGTCGGCAGCATGTTGCTGACGCTCGTCGACCCAACCCCCGGCTTCGAAGTCGCGTACAACCGGTGGTACGAGCGTGACCACTTCTACGCGGGTTGCATGATCGGCCCATGGTTGTTCGCCGGCAGCCGGTGGGTCGCGACCCGAGATCTGAAGGACCGACGATGGCCCAGTGACGACGAGACGGTCGCGTGCCCGCCCGACGCCGGCTCGTACGTCGCGATCTATTACGTCGAGCGCGGCCATCACGAAGATCACTTCAGCGACTGGGCCCGCCCCCAAGTGAACGCGCTGTACGCCGACGGACGCGGGTTCCCCGAACGCCGCCACATCCATACGATCCTCTTCGACCACCTGGGCGCGGTGTACCGCGACGACGACCCGGTTCCGATCGAACTGGCGCTGGATGCGAGCTACAACGGGATCGTGCTCGCGTGGTTCGACGCGCGCGACGGCGACGCGTCCGCCCTCCACGAAGAGCTCACGACGCGGAGCCCGCTCGCGGGAACGACCATCGAGTGCATGAGTTCGTGGACGCCGTCACCGGGCGAGAACGAGCCGCGGAACGTACCGATGGATCTCGGCAGCAAGGCCGGCGGTCCTGAGCGGTTGCTGCAGATGTTCTTCGTCCGCGGCGACGTACGCGATGCACTCCCCACGTTGCGGACCTATACCGACGGCATCGAGCGCGACGGATTGGCGACGGTGCGTCTCGTCGCACCGTTCTTCCGCACGGTCGTCGGCACCGATTCGTACGTCGACGAACTCTGGTAGACCGGGCCGGTGCCCGACTCCCTCGATGTCGAGGTCGTCGACCGGCTCGCCGGCGCGCTCGGCGCGCCGTTGACGATCGGCCCGCAACTCTCGGGGAGCGACCGCTGGATCGTCGTGCGCGCAACCGCCGGCGCTCGCGCGCTCGTGATCAAGCACTCGCGGACGCGCCGGTTCGATTGGGCGGCGGGCACGCCGGAGCCGAACGTCACGCGGTTCGCGAGCGAGCGCGCCGCGCTCGAGTTCTTCGCGGCTGATCCCGAGCTGGCACCGTTGGTCCCCAACCTCGTACTCGCGCACGAAGCGACCGGCACGATCGTCATGGACGACCTCGGGGTACATCCGACGCTGGCGGACGTTCTGCTCGGCGCCAACCGTCCGCTCGCCGAGGCACAGCTGCGAGACCTTGCGACGTTGCTCGGCACTGTCGCGCGGCGCAGTTCGGTCCGCCTCGGCGACTTTCGCTCGGAGCGGACGTTCCCCGCGCACCTCGCCCTCCTCCAGGTTCGCGCGAACGTCGCCCGCCTCGACGCGCCGCCCGCGGTTGCGGCGGAACTCGTCGCCCTGTGCACCGAACTCGAAGCTCCGGGCGCCTGGGGCACTGTCGGACCGGCCGACGCTTGCCCTGACAACGTACTGATGACCCCCACCGGACTGCGCCTCCTCGACTTCGAGGGTGCCACCGTCTACCACGCGCTGTTCGACGCGGCGACGCTCACGCTCCCGTTCCCGAGCTGCTGGTGCCACGATGCCCTCCCCGCCGCGCTGCGCGCCGAGTTGCTCGACTGCTATTGCGACGCGTACGGCCGCGACGATGTCGCGGACGAGCTGGCACGCGTGTCGATCGCGTGGAGCGCCTGGGTGCTCACGCGCCACCTCGGGACGATGCGGGAGTCCGACTTCGTGTTTCGCCCCGAACTCGTCTCCGGCCGCCAGCGGGTGCGCGCGGCGGTGCAAACGATCGCGGCGGTCGCTGCAGGCGCGACGCAGGACTGGGCCGCGCGCCTCGATGCGGAACTCGGCGCGGCGTGGGGTGAGAGCACCGACCGGCGTCCCCTGTACCCGCCGTTTTCAGGGCTCTCCGAATAGCCCTCACGTCATCGATCGCACGGACTTCAGCGACGCGTCGCGCCAGGTGTTCCATGGATCACCAGCGCGCGATGGGCGCGACCGTCGCGTCCGTGAGGCGGACGAGATCCGCGGGCGCGAGTTCGATCTCCAGGCCGCGCTTCCCCGCGCTCACGAACATCGTCCGATGCGCTTCGGCCGACGCGTCGACGTACGTCGCAAGCACGCGCTTCTGCCCGAGTGGGCTGATGCCTCCGAGCACGTACCCGGTGAGCCGCTGCGCGTCAGCAGGTTGGGCCATCTCGGCGTGCTTCGCGCGAGCGGCGCCCGCAAGGGCCTTCAGATCGAGCGTGGTCGCGACCGGAACGATCGCGACGACGTGACGGCCTTCGCCCGTCGCGACGAGCAGCGTCTTGAACACGCGCGCCGCGTCGACGCCGAGCGCAGTCGCCGCCTCGAGTCCGTAGTCGGCGCCCCTTTCCCGCGCGTACTCGTGCAACGTGAAGGCAATCCCCGCGTTCTCGGCGGCAACAGTCGCCGGCGTTCCCGGAGCCACGCTCGAACGCTATAGGCGCGTGAACGCACCGCCGCCGACAACGCGGCGAGCTCCAGCGAGCTCGCCGGAGCAGGCGAGCGACTGCGGGGCGGGTATCCCGCCCCGCAGCGAGTGCGACCAACACGAGCGGACAAAATGGAAGCGGCCCCGGGGGGTCGGGGCCGCTTCACTCGAGGCCGGCGCTGGGCGGGGGACGAGCGCCGGCCGATGCAGACGGTGGGGGAACCAGTCTGCGGGGGTTCGGTTCAGGCAGCCTT
>JBEVDP010000523.1:0-4451 GCA_040513235.1 Acidimicrobiia bacterium
CGCGCCGGTGGATCGTACGAACCGAGCCAGTCGGCGGCCGACGCGGCGGCGGGCGCGACACGGCGCGCGCCGGGCCGCCGGAGCGGGGGCGCGACATCCGTGGCGACGCGACCCTCGTACTCGACCTCGACGAGCGCGCCGCGCGCCTCGAGCTGGGGACTCTTCGCGACCTCGTCGGCTGTGAGGACAGCCGCCCATGGGAGCCGGCGGCGCTGCCCCTCGTGGAACAGCTCGTCGCGCGTCCGCTGGGCGGTGAACCGCTCGCTGACATCGAACACGTGGGCGCGGTTCTCGGGCAGTGAGGCCGGGTCGCGCATCGCGTCGGTGCCGAGGTCGGCTTCTTCCCCGGTCTCGGCCATCCATACGAGCAAGCCGTCCCACATGCGCGGGTTGCCGCCGAGGCCGCCCGCGACCCAGCCGTCGCGCGCCCGGAACAAGCGGTGCGGCGCCAACGGATGTTCGATGCCGCTTCGCCCGACACGCGCGTCGGCGTGGATGTAGGAGATCGCGCCCGCCTCCAGCGACGCCGCGACGCACTCCAACGCAGAGACCTCGACCCGCTGAGGTCGTCCGGTTGCAAGCGCGAGCAGCACACCAATGGCAGCGTTCAGCGAAGCAAGGTGCCACGCCTGGTCGGCCGGCGCGGCCCTCGGCGGGCGGTCGGGCCACCCGATCACCGAGACGAGGCCGCCGAGCGCGGAGACGACGAGATCCGATGCCTGCCACTCGGAACGCGGGCCGGTCGTGCCGAACGGCGACACCACGACGTGGATCGCGCGCGGCGGGACCGACGCCGGCCGAACGTCGCCCGGCAACGTTCCTTCGAGCACGACATCCGCGGTTCCGAGCAAGGTTTCGTCGGATGCGACCGCGCGCTTACCGGCGTGGTGGTGCGCGAACGCAGCGGGCTTGCGACGCAGCGCCGATCCGCCGGGCGGCTCTACCAGCACCACGTCGGCACCCATCTCCCAGAGCAGCCGGCCCGCGTGCGCCGTGAGGGGGCTGTCGTATTCGAGGACTCGCAGTCCTTCGAGTGGGTTCACGCGGTGCGCCAGTCCGACGCCTGCTCGATCGCGTGCGCGAGACGGTAGATGTCGCGCTCGGCACCGTGACGCCCGACGATCATCAGCCCCACGGGCAGCCCTTCGGAGAGCGCAACGGGGACGGACATCGCGGGGAATCCGGTCGGGTTGAAAGGGGCGGTGTTCGTGATCGGCGCGAAGCCGGGGGCCATTTGCTCGTCGCGTGACGCGTCGGGCTCGGGAAGCTTGTGGGCCTTGGTCGGAGCCGTCGGAAGGACGAGAAGATCGACGCCGTCGAGCGCGCGTTCGTATGCGGCTCGGAGCTGACGCGTCACGTTGAGTGCGCGTGCGTAGTAGTGCATCCCGACTTCCTCCGTGACATAGCGCGCCATGAGCACCGCCATCTGAAGGATGTACGGGAACTCGTTGCCGCGCTGCAACCCGCTGTGGAACGCGTCCACGAGGCTCGTCATACCGAACCCGTGCGTGCCCGTCGGGCACGCGCTCTGGTCGACGAGCGACGAGATCACGCCTTCGACCGCGATCGGGATCCACGCCGACATGCCGAGCCGGTGTTCCGGAACGGAGACGTCGCGCACTTCGACACCGAGCGCACCGAGTCCCAGCCCCGCGCGCCGGACGACTTCGTCGACGTCGGGTTCCGAATGCGGATGGCCGAAGCCCTCAGTGAGGATGCCGACGCGAAGACCGTGCGGCGACATCGACAGCGCATCGACGTAGCCGCCGAGTGGGAGCGGATACTGGCGCGGATCGAGCCCGTCGGGACCGGCGAGCACTTCGAGGAACAGCGCGTTGTCGGCGACCGACTGCGTCATCGGGCCGAGGTGGTCGAGGATCGGCTCGACAGTCATCGCGCCGGTATACGGGACGAGACCGTGGGTGGGCTTCATGCCGTAGATGCCGCAGAACGAAGACGGCTCGCGCACCGACCCGCCCTGGTCGCCGCCGATCGCCATGTCGACGACTCCTCCGGCAACGAGCGCGGCGGAACCCGACGACGAGCCACCCGTCGAAAAGCCCTCGCGCCAGGGGTTGTGGGTCGGGCCCAGCGCGTTCGTGTGACTGCTGCCGGAGAAGCACAGGTACTCACAATTCGACTTGCCGAGAATCGTCGCGCCGGCCTCGAGCACGCGCGTCACGACGGTCGCGTCGAACTCAGGGACGTAACCCTGGAGGATCGATGCACCGTTCATCATGGGGACGTCCGCGACCGCGATGTTGTCCTTCACCGCGACCGTGCGGCCTGCGAGCGGCCCGTCGTCCGCGCCGCGGATGTCGGTGCGCCAGTACCACGCGTTGAACGGGTTCTCGTCGGCCGACGGCCGGAACCCTGGCGTGCGCGGGAAGGTCACGGGCGGTGGGCTGTCGCCGAGCGCGTCGAGCGGGCGGTAGTACTCGCGCAAGGTCTCGTCGATCGACTGTGCGTAGTACTCAGCGGCTTCGAGGTCGAGGTCGATACCGAGCGCATCGCCCATCTTGCGTACGCGATCAGGAGTCGGCCCGTGCAGCATCTACGCGCCCCGCGTCCGCAGGAACTCGATTGACATCGCGTTGTAGAGGTCGGGATGTTCGTACTGCGGCCAGTGCCCGCACTCGGGATAGAGCTCGAGGCGCGAGCCGGGGATGTTCGCGTGCATCTCCTGCGCCTCCGGCACGTCACCAAAGGGGTTCTCGTGCCCCCAGATGATCAACGTCGGGATGTCAGCGAGCCGCGCGAGGCGGTCGGGCCGCAACAGGTTGCGCTGGCGGATCTCCATCTCCTGCATGCACAACAGGTGGTGGATGTTCGCCTTGAAATCCGGCTCGTGGTAGATGCGGTGGCGAATGTCGACGAGCTCGTCGGTGACGTTGCCGTCGGTGTGGTGCATCAGCAATTCGAGCCGCTTGCGAGTGAGGCCCACGTCGTTTTCTTCGACGGCCTGCAGCGTCGACGTCTTGATGCGCTCCATCACCTCGGGGTTCGCTTTCGTGCCACCGGCGGCAACGAGTTGAAGTGTGATCACGCGCTCGGGGTGCTCGCTCGCGAGCCAAGCTGACACCCAGCCGCCAAGTGATTCACCAACGAGGTGCGCACGCTCGATTCCCTTGGCATCGAGGTAGGCGAGCACTTGCGCGACGTAGCCCGGCAACTCGTAGTCGTGGTCGGGCTTGCCCGTGTACCCATGGCCGAGCATGTCGATCGCGTGACAGCGGAACCCGGCGCGAACGTGCGGAACGATGTTGCGGCTGAACGCCTCCAAGTGGCCGCTCGTACCGTGCAGGAACAGCACGTCATCGCCTTCGCCGGCCACGAGCGCGCGCGTCTCGACACCTCCCGCGTCGACGCGCTCGACGCAGAAGGGAATCGTCAACAGATCGGTCCAGACGGTCATGGTTCGTCTCCGTTTCGGGGCGCCTCGACGACGGCGACAGCCATGCCGGTCTTCCACTCGGGCACCGGCGCGTACGAGAGCACGCGAACCGGCGCGTGGCCGCACGCGGCGGCGAGGATCAGCCACGTGCGAACTTCGTTGCCGCCGTTGCCGGCTTCCAGCGGAAGCGTCCGGTCGCGATTCGGCTCCGCCGCCCATTGTTCGAGCGCGCCCTGTTCGGCCGCGTCGAGGAACGCTCGATCGAATTCAGGCGCGAGGCGGGGCGCGCCGCCGACGACGATGCCGCGCCGACGCGCCTCGAACTCCTCCCAGCGGCCGCGCCCCTCGAGCCACGAAGTGACGAGGAATTCCTCGTCGGCGTTGGCCGGGCTTCGCCAATCGGGGAAGGCGAGCGCGTGCGACAGCCCGCCGGACGCGATCAACGCGACGCGCCGGTCGGTGGCCGCGAGCGCGCGCCCGAGCGCGCGACCGAATGCGACGCAGCGCGCCAGGCGCGGGAGCGGCGGCGCGAACGCATTCACGAGCACAGGCACGATCGGTGCCGGGACGTCGGAGAGCATGTACTGCACCGCGTGCGTTATTCCGTGGTCGATCGTGAGCGCGGCGGAGAACGCGATGTCGAACTCGTCGTCGACGAGCGCTTCGAGCATCGAGTGCGCGAACGCCGGGTCGCCGAGCAACGGGCCCTTCGGCGTGCCGTGTTCCCCTGCGGCGTCGACGCTGCCGACGCCGATCAAGAACGCAGGCATCAAGTCGAGCCAGAGGCCACGGAAGTGGTTCGGCCCGACGATGACGACGACGTCGGGCTGCGCGGCCACGAGCATTTCGTTGACGTGTGCGAGCGCATCCCTGAACCCAACCGCGCCGTCGAGGTGCGCGACGGCGTCCCAGTGTGTGTTCATCAGCGTCGTGTGCGACGCGGCGACGCCGAGGACGATGCTCACCCCTCGCTACCAACCCAAGTGCCCGTGGCGCGTGTGAGTGTGCGGGCGATCGGGCGGCGCAGGGCGTACACCACCGCGGCGAGCACCGCGAG
>JBEVDP010000524.1:0-3520 GCA_040513235.1 Acidimicrobiia bacterium
CCGGTGAGCGCGGGAGCAAACGCAACCGCGTCGGCGCTCTCCGCGCCCGCACGGCGGGCCAGATCGGCGGCAAGCAGCGGGCCGGCAAACGCGACATCGGCGACGCGTTCGCCAAGTGCCTCGGCGACGATCGCGGCCTCGACCCCGCTCGCCAACGGCTCGCCCGCCCCGCCGTCGTCGCGCAGACCGAGCCAACCCGCATCGCGCACAGCCGAGGCGAGCCGCGCGGCCCGCGCGTCGTCGTCGAGGCCGGCGACCGTCCCCGGGCCGAGATCACGCGCCAACTGGCGGGCGGACCGCCGCAACTCGGCCTGTTCCGGCGTGTCGCGGGTGTCCACCGAGGGAAACGTAGTTATCCAGGAATGAGAATGCAATACTCGCGCCATGGCGCCGAGTGAACTGATCCAGGAGCGGCGCGACGCGGTGATGGTGCTGCGCATCAACCGGCCCGACACCCTCAACGCGTTGACGGCGACGCTGCTCGCCGGCATCGGAGCCGCGATCGTCGAAGCCGAAGCCGACAGCGCGATCCGCGCCGTGGTACTGACCGGTACCGGAGAACGCGCGTTCTGCGCGGGGATGGACCTGCGTGCGTTCGCGAGCGATGTCGAAGTCGACACCGCCGACTACCTGCGGCTGCTACGCGGCGAGGTCTCCGTGCCGATCGTGGGCGCGGCCAACGGCACTGCCGCCGGTGGCGGGCTCGAACTTCTGCTCGGCTGCGACGTGATCGTCGCCGCAACGCACGCCATGTTCGGCTTTCCCGAGGTGAAACGCGGGTTGTTCCCCGCCGGCGGCGGCACGTCCATCGGGACGCGGATTCCGCTCGGCATCGCGCTCGAACTGCTGCTCACCGGAGATCTGATCGACGCCAAGCGCGCGTCCGCACTGGGACTTGTCAACGTCGTGGTTTCTCGCAAAGACGTCATGGCGGCCGCGCTCGGCCTCGCCGAACGCATCGCAGCCAATGCACCGCTCGGTCTCGCCGCGGTGAAGGAACTGGCCCGACTTGCCGTATCCGACCCGGCGAGCGTGCCGACGCGCCTCGGCGAATGGCAATCGATCGTCTTCCAAAGCGAAGACGCCAAGGAAGGCGCGGCGGCGTTCACCGAGAAGCGCGCGCCGGTCTGGCGCGGTCGCTAGGCGCTGGCGACCTCGAGCAATGCCTCCGCGACGGCGGCGGGCTCGGTGATCATCAGGTCGTGGCCGGTATCGATGACCCAGAGCCGGCCCTCGGCTCGGGCGTTCGCCATCAACTCCGCGTCACGTGTCGCCAGCGTCGAGGCACACACGACGTGGTACTGCGGGACCCCCGCGACCGCGGCCTCGTCGGCGAGATGCAGCGGCTGTTCGAAGCACTTGAAGGGATGCGGGGTCAGCCGCGCTTCCATCCACGCGATATCGCCCGCGTCGGTGACGCCATAGTGCGGGAGCGGTTCGGTCCCCGGGAAGAGCACGAGTTCGACGCCGTCGACGACTTGGGCCGTTCGGCGCGCGGCACTCATCAGCGGCGCGGCGATGTCGGCGAGTGACTGACCGTTCTTCGGCGTGGCCGCGTCGAGGTAGACGAGCCGGCCGACGCGATCGCGCGCGCGGTCGGCGACGCCCGTGATCACCATGCCGCCGTAGCTGTGCCCGACGAGGATCACGTCGCGGAGGTCTTCGTACTGCAGCACCGCAACGATGTCGCGGATGTGTAGGTCGAGGTCGACGTCGCCGCTGACCAAGTGCGACCGCTCGCCCACGCCCGTCATCGTCGGCGCGTACACGTCGTGTCCCGCCGCCCGCAGAAGGCGGGCGACACGCCGATAGCACCAGCCGCCGTGCGCGCCCCCATGCACCAAGACGAACGTGGCCACGCGTGCTCAGATCGACAGGATCGAGACGCCGGCGGTTCCGGGCGCGCCGTAGAGCTGCGTGTAGCCGACCTTCGGGTTCCCAGGGACTTGGCGTTCGCCCGCCTGCCCGCGCAGTTGCAGCACGATCTCGTGGACCTGGCGGAGTCCCGACGCGCCGATCGGCTCGCCGTTGGCGATGAGGCCGCCGTCGGTGTTGACCGGCAGCGTCCCGTCGATCTCGAACGCGCCGTCGGCCACCAGCCGTTCCTGATCACCGTCGGCACAGAACCCGTTCTCGGCCAGGTGGATCACTTCGGCACCGGCGTCGGTGTCTTGGAGTTGCGCCACGTCCACATCCTCCGGCCCGATGCCGGCCGTCTCGTACGCGGCGCGCGACGCGTCGACCGTCGCGCCCTCGGTCTCCTCGATTGGAAGCCACGGGCTGTGCACCTCGAACGCGCCGAGCCGGCGCGTGCGAACGGTCGTCGCCCGCAAGTAGATGGGGGTGTCGGTGTACCGGTGCGCATTCTCGGCTTTGCAGAGCACCACGGCCGCGGCCCCCTCGTCGGGGCTGCAGAACATGTACTGGGTGAGTGGGTAGTTGAGCATCGGCGATCCGAGAATCTCTTCTTCCGAGAGCGGCTTGCGCCGGAAGGCGTTGGGATTGCGGACGCCGTTGCGATAGTTCTTGGCTGCGACCTTGGCCAGCGTCGCGTGCGAGATTCCGTGGTCGTGCATGTACTTGTTGATCTTCATGCCGAAGAACTTCGTCGTCATGAACTGGCCGAGCTCGCCGTACCACGATGGGCACGCATACAGACGCGGGTCGGCGCTGAACGCGCCCGGCAGGTGCTTGTCCATCCCGATCGCGATGCCGAGGTCGTGCTCGCCGAGGCGGATGGTGTTGGCCGCCAGCGTCAACGCGCTCGCCGCGGTCGCACAGCCGTTGTATACGTCGGTGAACGGAATACCGGTGAGCCCGAGCAACGCAACGACAGCGTCGGGGTTGTCGACTTCGTAGCTGCCCGCGAACGCGAACTGGATGTCGCGCCATTCGACCCCTGCGTCCGCGAGCGCGCGGCGGGTCGCGATCGCGCCCATCTCGATGGCGGTCGTGTCGCCGAAGCGGCCGAACGGGTGAAGGCCGACGCCAACGATCGCAACGTCCATCTCAGTTTCCCTTCACCGGCTGGAATGCGAACGTCACGACTTCGTTGCCGTCGTCGTCAGTGCCGAACGGGACGAGCACGAGTTCCATCTCGGTGCCGAGGATGAGTTTCTCGGGATCAGTTTCGGTGAGGCGGGCTTCCACCTTGACCTCGCCCGGGAGTTCGACGTAACCGACACCGAACGGGACGAACGCTTCGCCGCGCGGTCCTGCGTACGGCGGCGACGGTGGCGGGAACTCCTGCGTCGTCCACGCCCAGAGGCGGCCGCGGCGCGCGAGGAGTTGCTCCGCCATGTCGGGGCTCGAACAATGCGGGCACGAGCCCTGCGTGGGGAACGTCACGATCCCACACGCTGCGCATCGGCTCCCGATCAACCGTGGATCGTCGCTCGGCCAGGTGAACACACCCTCCGCGACCGGCACGCGCGCCATCAGCTCCTCATTTCTCTTCGCAGTTCGTCCTTGACGACCTTGCCCGTGGCGTTCACCGGGAGCGCGTCGAGGAACTCGACGG
>JBEVDP010000525.1:0-2630 GCA_040513235.1 Acidimicrobiia bacterium
GCCAGCGTTGCCCCGGCGAAACCTCGGCGTGGTAGTCGGGTGTCGGCCCGAACCAGGGCGGCGTGCGTTGGAACACGACCAGGTTGCCGACAAGGGGCGCGATCTCGGGGATGAACTGCACCGCGCTCGCGCCCGTGCCGATCACCGCGACCCGCTTGCCCGACAGGTCGAGCGAGTGGTCCCACGCGGCCGAGTGGAACGACGGACCCGAGAACGAGTCGCGGCCCGCGATGTCGGGGAACGAAGGCCGGTTGAGCTGGCCGACCGCGCTGATCACCGCATTGGCGGCGATCGTCTCGCTGCCATCGGGAGTCGAGACGCGCACCCTCCAACCGAGGTCGGCTTCCGACCACGTGGCGTCGAGCACCTCGGTCGAGAAGCGGATGTGGTCTCGCAACTCGAAGATGTCGGCGCAACGCTGGAAGTAGTCCAGCAGCACGTCTTGGGTCGAGAAGTGCAACGGCCAGTCGTGCCGCTGTGCGAAGGCGTAGCTGTAGTTGTGGTTCGGGTTGTCGACGCGACAGCCCGGATACTTGTTCTCGTACCACGTGCCGCCGACGTCTTCGTTCTTCTCCACGATCACGAACTTCACTCCGGCCTGCTGCAACCGGTGTGCGGCGAGGAGGCCGGACATTCCGGCGCCGATGATCAGGACTTCGAAGTCGAGTCCGGGTGCGACGTCGGCCAGCTCCCAGCCCGGTGCGCGGCGGTCTTCGCCGCGGTATGCGAGCTCTTCCTCCAGGAGCGGCAGATACGCGCGCATCTCGGCCCCGCCGACGCAGAACTCCATGATGTGGAGCAGTTGCTCGTCGGAGGGCGGCGGCGCCGTCTCTCCGCCCGATTCGCGTAAGTGCGTGAGTGCTCCGAACGCGAGTTCGCGCACTGCGTCCTGCTGCGCGTCGGACAGCCCACCTTGCGGCGCGGCGCTGAACATCATCGGATCGGGCCGCAGGTCGTCGCGCAGGAGCGACAGGTCGCCCGTTGCGTACGCGAGCGCCGGGAGCAGCGGCGGCAGCTCCGCGGCCGCGAGATAGTCCCGGATCTCGTCGTCGGACTCGCTGATCGGTTCGATGGCGCTGACGAACGGACTCGACGTGAAGGTCCGGTCGTGATTCATGCGGCTTCGACCTCCGGCCCGCCGCTGTCTAGCCTCCGGATCTGCGCCTGGCTCCTCACGCCTCGACCCCCTTCGGTGCCTGCTGTTTCATGAAGCCGAACATGTAGCCGGCCACGCGGCGCATCTGGATCTCCTCGCTGCCCTCCGTGATCCGGTAGCGCCGGTGATGACGATAGATGTGTTCGAACGGCATGTGCCGGGAGTACCCGAGCCCGCCGTGCACCTGCATGGCGCGGTCAGCGGCTTCGCAGCACAGCCGGTTGGCCCAGTAGTTGCACATCGACACTTTGTCGGACACGGAGAATGCCCCGGAGGTGTCCATCTGCCACGCGGTCTTGTGGATCAACGCGCGCAACATCTCGCACTGCGTCTGCAACTCGACGAGCGGGAACTGGATCGCCTGATTGGTCGCCAGCGGCTTCCCGAACGGCGCGCGCGTCTTGGCGTACTCAACGGACTGGTCGATGCAGAACTGCGCGGCACCGAGGCTCGACGCGGCTTGGCGAATGCGGTTCTCGTTGAAGAAGTGCTGCACCACCGCGAGCCCGCGACCCTCACCACCGAAGATCGCGCGGTGCGGCACCCGCACGTCGGTGAGGCGGATGTGGGCATGGTCGGTGGGCATGTTGAACGTCCACAAGAACTCGACGATCTCGAAGCCGGGGCTGTTCGTCGGCGTGAGAAACGCAGTGATGCCGTGGCCGTCGCCGGCGTCGCCGCTCGTGCGGGCCATGATCATGTCGTACTGCGCGGCGTGGATACCGGTGTTCCACGTCTTCTCACCGTTAATGATCCACTCGTCGCCGTCGCGGACCGCTGTCGTTTCCATGTGCGTCGCGTCCGAACCGTGCTTCGGCTCAGTGATGCCGAACGCGAAGCCGCGGCGACCTTCCGCGAGGTCGTCGATCCATTCGGCCTTCTGTTCGTCGGTGCCGTAGTTGATCATCAGCAACAGTCCGACGTTGTTGCCGACGATCGAGTGCTCGTTCTGGAGGTCGTTGTGCAGACCGAGTCCCTTGCGGGCCAGGTGCTCGCGGATGACGGCCATGCCGAGGTTGGTGCCCTCTTTGCCGCCGTACTCCTTCGGGAACGGGTAGCGGTAGTGCCCGGCCGCGTCGGCCATGCGCTTCACCTTGTGAAGCAGGAGCTCCCAGTCCTTGTTGGGCAGCCCGCCCCGCTCCCAATCCGTGCGCGCGTCCTCCCGTCGGTGGTCGAAGAACCGGATGTTGTCGTCGGCGGCTTCGAGGGGCTTGATCTCGCGTTCGATGAACTCGTCGAGCTCGTCGAGGTACGCGGCAAGGTCGGGAGGGATCTCGAAGTCCATTAGTCATTTCCTCCGCTCATGGCCCTCGTCGATGGGTCGACTCCGGGCTCCGCTCCGCTCCGGTCGCTGCGCCCTGCGTCTCCTTGGGCCGGGCCGCTCGGGCCCCGCTCGCTGCTCGGCGGGATACCCGCCTCCCAAGGCTCGCTCACGCCCCTGTCCATCAATATCGCGAGCATGCGCGCTGCTTGC
>JBEVDP010000526.1:0-4507 GCA_040513235.1 Acidimicrobiia bacterium
CCGGCCTCGCGGCACTCGTGCAGGAACACGCTGTTGAGCACGTGCCGTGCCGCGGGCTTCAAGCCGAACGACACGTTCGACAAGCCCAGGATCGTCGACGCACCCGGCAGTTCGGTCTTGATGCGCCGGATCGCCTCGATGGTTTCCATGGCGTCGCGGCGAAGGTCGTCGTCGCCCGTGGACAGCGGGAACGTGAGCGGGTCGAAGATCAGGTCGGTCGGATCGATGCCGTAGCGCTGCGTCGCGATGTCGTACAAACGGCGGGCGACGCGCAGCTTCCAGTCGGCGTCACGGGCCTGACCCTCTTCGTCGATCGTGAGGCAGATCACTGCCGCGCCGTACTCGCGTGCGAGCTTGAACACGCGGTCCATCCGCTTGCCCTCGGCCTCGCCCTCTTCGAGGTTGGCGGAGTTGAGGATCGCCTTGCCGCCGTGGTGCTGGAGACCGGCCTCGACGACGGGCGGCTCCGTCGAGTCGAACACGAGCGGGAGGCTCGCCTGGGTGGCGAAGCGCCCCGCGATCTCGTCCATGTCGGCGGCGCCGTCGCGCCCGACATAGTCGACGCACACGTCGAGCACGTGCGCGCCTTCCTTCACTTGCTCCCGGGCCATGACCACGCAGGTGTCCCAGTCGGCTTCGAGCATCGCTTCGCGGAACTTCTTCGAGCCGTTGGCGTTCGTCCGCTCGCCGACCGCCAGGTACGCCAGCTCCTGGTGGAACGGGACGTGTGTGTAGATCGACGAGCAGCCCGGCTCGAACTCGGGCGCGCGCGCCACGGGCACACGCGCACCGAGCCGTTCGGTTACCGCGTTGAGGTGCGCGGGGGTGGTCCCGCAGCAGCCGCCGACGATGTTCAGGCCGAAATCGGTGACGAACCGCTCGTGCGCGTCGGCGAGCCCCGGCGGCGTGAGGTCGTAGTGAGTGTGGCCGTCGACGACCGACGGCAAGCCCGCGTTCGGCAGGCACGACAAGAACGTGCGCGCGTTCTGGGCGAGGTAGCGCAGGTGCTCGGTCATCTCGGCCGGACCCGTCGCGCAGTTCATGCCGATCACGTCGACCTGCATGGCTTCGAGTGCCGTGAGCGCGGCTCCGATCTCGGTGCCGACGAGCATGCGGCCGGTCGTCTCGACGGTTACCTGCACCATGATCGGCAGCAGCACGCCTGCCGCGCGCATCGCCCGTCGCGCTCCGTTGATCGCGCATTTCCCCTGGAGCAGGTCATACACGGTCTCGACGAGCAGCACGTCGACGCCGCCTGCGAGCAAGCCCTCGACCTGGGCCTGATAGTCGTCGCGCAACACGTCGTAACGAATGTGACCGAGCGACGGGAGCTTCGTGCCGGGACCGATCGAGCCGATCACGTAGCGCGGCTGGTCGGGCGTGGAGCAGTCGGCCGCGACCTCGCGGGCGATGCGCGCCGCCTGCTCGTTGATCTCGAACGTCCTTTCCGGAATCTGGTACTCGTTGAGCACGAGCGGGAAGGCGCCGAACGTCGCAGTCTCCACCGCGTCGACCCCCGCCGCGAAGTACTCGGCGTGCATCTGGGCCACGAGGTCGGGCCGAGTGAGCACGAGCATCTCGTTGCAGCCCTCGAGGGCGGGCCCGCCGAAGTCATCGGGGCCGAGATCGTGGCCCTGCATCCACGTGCCGAACGCACCATCGAAGACGAGGACACGTTCCCGGAGCGCGTCGAGAAAGGGGTGAGACGCGCCGCTGCTGACGGGCGCCGCGGTTCCACGGGGATCGGCCATCGGAGCCAGGCTACGCGACTGCACCGGTGATCTCGTTGTCGTAGTGCTTTCCCCGGTGCTGGCCACTGCCAACGTTGGCACCGATGAGACCGTCGTGTCGGCGGCGACCAACGCCGGCCTCGACGCCCAGCCCCGTAAGCTCCGCCCGTGGCACTCTCACTCGAACTTTCCTCGACCGCGGCCGAGCGCGTGGCCGTCGATCTGCTCGCGGTTCCAGTGTTCAGCGACCGCAAGCTGGGGCCCGGCGGGGCGGCCGTCGACGACGCGATCGGCGGCGGTCTCGACGAGTTCATGGCCGAAACCGGGTTCGAAGGCAAGCGGGGCGAGACGCTCGCGGTGCCGACCCGGGGCCAGCTACGCGCGGCCGCGGTGGTGCTCGTCGGCATGGGCGATGCCGAGAAGCTCGACGGCGACGCCTTTCGCCGGGCGGGCGCCTCGCTGGCCAAACGGGCGGCCAAGGTGAGTTCGGCTGCGACCACACTGCTCGACGCCGCGCCCGACGGCCTCGACCGAGCCGACGCCGCGCAGGCGCTGGCCGAGGGCGTGCGGCTCGGGGCGTATCAGTTCCTGAAGTACAAGGGCGACGGCAAGCCATCGCAGTTGAAGAAGGTCGTCGTGCTCGGACGCAGTTCCGCGAAGGTGCGGGCCGCGCTCGAACGCGGCGTCCGCATCGCGGAGGCAGTCGCGTGGGCGCGCGATCTTGTCAACGAGCCGGCGGGCGCGAAGTCGCCCGACGACATCTCGAAGTTGGCGCGCACGCTCGGGCGCGCCAACGGGCTCACGGTGAAGGTGCTCGCGGGTGAGCAACTCGCGCGCGAGCGGATGGGCGGCGTGCTGGGCGTCGGCCAGGGTTCGGAACGGCCGCCGCGGTTCTTGCGGCTCGCGTACGAACCGCGTGGCGCGCGGGCGACGGTCGGGTTCGTCGGCAAGGGCGTCGTGTTCGACTCCGGCGGCTTGTCGCTCAAGACCGCGTCCGGCATGGAGACGATGAAGACCGACATGTCGGGCGGCGCGGCCGTGCTCGCGGCGATGTCGACGTTGCGCGATCTCGACGTGAAGACGCGCGTGATCGGCTACGTGCCCCTCGTCGAGAACATGCCGAGCGGCAGCGCGATCCGCCCCGGCGACGTGTTGAGGATGCGCAACGGCAAGACAGTCGAGGTGCTCAACACGGATGCGGAAGGGCGACTGATCCTCGCCGACGCGCTGTCGTACGCAGTCGACGACGGCGTCGACGCCATGATCGACCTCGCGACGCTCACCGGTGCGTGCATGGTGGCGCTCGGCGACAAGGTCGCGGGTCTGATGGGCAACGCCGACGGGTGGATCGAGCAGGTGCAGGACGCCGCGGGCCGCGCGGGCGAGTCGGTGTGGCCGCTCCCGCTGCCGTCGGAGTACCGCAAGCTGATCGACTCCGAAGTGGCCGACATGCGCAACGTCGGAACGTCGGGTTACGGCGGCGCGCTCACGGCCGGGTTGTTCCTCCAGGAGTTCGTGTCCGAGGTCCCGTGGACCCACCTCGACATCGCGGGCCCCGCGCGCGCGTCCGGCGACGACGGCTACGTCGCCAAGGGCGGCACCGGCTTCGGCGTCCGCACCCTCATCGAACTCGCCCAGACCTTCACCAAACCCCGCTGAGTCCGAACCGGCGTCAATTTCAACCGCTGAACGCTTCTTCTTGACGCCGGTTCGCGTGCGTGATGCTCGGCGCGGGCGTTGAGGGCTCAGCGCAGGACGACGACCGGGGTGCCGATCGGGGCCCAGTTCCACAGCACGATGACTTGCTGCTGGTTCATGCGCACACATCCCGCGCTGCGGTACTGACCGAGTTCGGCATCGCTCTGGATCGGCGAGCCGTTGCCGCGTAGCGGGATGCCGTGGAACCCGATCGCCAAGCCGCTCCGAGACCGGGTGAAGCGCGTCATGTACGGCAGCCGCAATTCACCGCCGTGCGCGCTCGACATCGCCGACTTCGAGAACACGCTGTAGCTGCCGGGTGCGGGGACACCGGCGCGGCCCGACACCGGGAACGTATGTGCGACAGTGCCGTCGGCTTCGACGAGCCAGATGCGCTGCGCACTGTTCGCGTAGACGACGCGCCGGCCCGAACCCGACCCGGCCGGGACCGCGGGCCCGTCCGCGCTCCGAGGAATGAGCGCGATCCAGTACCCGTTCCCCGCGCTGGCAGCGATCGCGACCGCGTTGCGACCCGTTCCCACCGCGGCGCCCTGGAACGGCGCGTCGCCATAGGTGTGCACGCCGCCGTCGCGACCCGCGACCCACGCGCCCGCGCCACTGCGAGTGAGGGCGACGTCGACCGCGCCCGCCGGCATCGCAGCACCCGCGAATGCGGGCGCCGCCCCGAAGGAGAACAGTGCGCCGTTGGCCCCCGCGAGGACGTAACCGGGGGTAGTCGTGGTCGCGGCGATGCCGACGATCGCCGTCGCGAGGAACGGGCTCGCGGCGGCGCCGAGGAACGCAGCATCGCCGAACGCGAAGATCCCGCCGTCGCGTGCCGCGAGCCAATAGCCGTTGCCCGACGGCGTGGCGGCGATGCCGACGATGGGCGCGTTCAGGTGCAGCCCACCGGTTGATCCGTGGAATCGTGCGCTCCCGAACGCGAACACGCCGCCGTCGTCGGCGACGATCCAGTAGCCCGCGCCGCTCGGGTGCGCGGCCATGCCGGTGACGGGCGCGTTGAGTGCCAGGCCGCCGGTCGAACCGTGGAAGGCGGCGGCGCCGTAGGTGAACACGCC
>JBEVDP010000527.1:0-9466 GCA_040513235.1 Acidimicrobiia bacterium
GAGCCGGTCGTTGCTGCGGCCGCGGCACTCTCGGCCTCGGGTACGACTGTCATCAACGACGCAGTACCTGACATGAGAACGGAGGCGCTCGAGCTCACGCGCCGCTACTGGACGCGCGGTCAACTGAGCGGCGCTGACAACGAGCGGATCCTGTGGGACTGGGACCGGTTCCAGCGGCGCGCGCTGCAGGCAATGGGGAGTTACGACGCGCTCGTCATGCCCGCGGCCGAGGGCCCCGCCCCGCCGTGGCGCGAGTCGATCGACACCGACTTCGTCTGGACACTGCCGTGGAGTCTGACGGGTTCCCCCGCGGTCGTCGTGCCGGTCGGAAGAGACGGCGGTCTGCCGCTGGCAGTTCAGGTCGTCGCGCGCCGCTGGGACGATCACATTGCCCTTGCAGTCGCGCGCCTGGTCGAGCAAGGCATGGCATGAACGCGAGTGCGCACTCCGGGCGTCCGAGTGGCGCGGCCGGCCAGTCGATCGGCGCTCGAGCCGCGGCGCCGTTTCGCGAGTTCGTCGCGACGCAGAGCGCGGGTGCGGTCGTGTTGGTCGTCGCCACCGTTGCCGCGCACGTGTGGGCAAACTCGCCGTGGCAGGCGAGCTACACCGACGTCTGGACGACCGAGCTCTCGATCCGGCTCGGTGACGCCGAAATCGCGCTGACCTTGCGGGAGTGGATCAACGACGGCTTGATGGCATTCTTCTTCTTCGTCGTCGGCCTCGAGATACGACGCGAGTTCGACATGGGCGAGCTGCGTGAACGGCGCCGCCTGGCTACACCTGTCGTTGCGGCTATGGGCGGCATCGTCGTACCTGCGATGATCTACCTCGCGTTCAACGTCGGGACGTCCGGTGCGCGCGGCTGGGGCATCGCGATGGGAACCGACACCGCGTTCGCACTCGGAGTCTTGGCGCTCGTCGGGCGTCGGTGCCCGACGCGCCTGCGCGTCTTCCTCCTGACGCTCGTCATCGTCGACGACATCGCTGCGCTCACGATCATCGCCGTGGTCTACACGGACCATGTCTCGGTTACCGCACTGCTCCTCGCAGTCGCGTTCTACGCCCTCATCCTGCTGATGCGGAGCGCACGTGTCCGCAACGGGATCGCCTACTTCGTCGTTGCCGTCGCGCTGTGGATCGCGATGCTGGAATCGGGCGTGCATCCGACGATCGCGGGTGTCGCGCTGGGTGTCCTGGCAACGGCCTATCCCCCGACGCGTGCCGACCTCCAGGACGCGAGCACGCAGTGGAGGCTGTTCCGCGAACAGCCGACGCCCGAGTACGCGCGCTCGGCAACCGCGAGCGTGCGCATGGCCGTGTCGCCCAACGAGCGGATACAGCTGCTGTTCCACCCGTGGACGAGCTACGTCATCGTGCCGCTCTTCGCGCTGGCCAACGCCGGCGTGGAGTTGAGTAGCAGCGCAATCCGCGACGGGTTGTCGTCACGGATCACGCTCGGAATCGTGTTCGGTCTCGTTGTCGGCAAGCCGGTGGGGATCATCGGCGCGACGTGGTTGGCGACGCGCCGCATGTTCGGACGGCTCCCGCTCACGATCCCGTGGCCGGCGCTGGTCGGCGGCGCGACCGTTGCGGGTATCGGGTTCACGGTCGCACTACTCATCGCGCACATCTCCTTCGAGGGGCGCCAGCTCGAGGAGGCGCAGCTCGGAATCCTCGGCGCTTCCGTGATCGCGACCGGGCTCAGTGTGGTGGTGTTCCGCGTCATCCCGCGCCTGCCGCAGCGGTGGGCGACTGCGGGTGCCGGACGCGTCGCGGCGCCGATCATCGATCTCGTCGATCAGGTCGACCCCGATCGCGACCACATCCGCGGCCCCGAAGACGCGCCCGTCACGCTCGTCGAGTACGCCGACTTCGAATGCCCGTACTGCGGGCGCGCCGAGGCGGCCGTGCGGGAGGTGCTGCGCGCCTTCGGCGACGACGTTCGCTACGTGTTTCGGCACCTGCCGTTGAACGACGTTCACGAGCACGCGCAGCTCGCGGCGGAGGCCGCCGAAGCGGCCGGCGCGCAGGGCCAGTTCTGGGAGATGCACGACCTCCTGTTCGCGAACAGCGGCGCACTCGAGCCCGAGGACCTCGTGCGCTACGCCCGAGAGCTCGGGCTCGACGAAGCTCGTTTCACGAAGGCGCTCGACGAGCGCAAGTACGCACTGCGTGTCGCGCGCGACAGTGACAGCGCCGACGAGAGCGGCGTGGCGGGAACGCCCACGTTCTTCGTCAACGGTCGCCGGCACTACGGCGCCTACGACCTCGAAACCTTGCGTGGCTTGATCGAGCGCGAGGCGGCCGCGAAGCGCTCACACTAACGAACGCCGTGGCCGGCGCAGCCGCTCGACGAGATCCGCCATTGCCGCGCGCCGAGTGTGGGTACGAATCTCGTGACGAGAGGAGGCGTGATGCCACAGCGAGCGTGGAGCAAGAAGCGTGAGCGCCAGTACCAGCACATCAAGGCCGGACTGAAACAACGCGGCGACTCCGAAGCGAAGGCCGAGGAAATTGCGGCGCGCACCGTGAACAAGGAGCGGGCGCGGGCCGGAGAAGCGCGCAACGTGAGCCGCTCGTCGGTCGATGACATTTCCTCGGGTCGGCGCGGCGGCCTGCGTTCCCACTCGGGACGCGGCGGTCGCACTCGGGACCAGCTCTACAACGAGGCCAAGAAGAAGAACATCCCCGGCCGATCGAAGATGAACAAGGCCCAGCTCGCGCGCGCGGTCGGGCGCTGAGGGCCGGCGTCAGTTCCGTCTACCGCGGACACCATGCGTCACTGGACCGTAATCAGTACGGTCCAGTGACGCATGGGCGCGATCAGTCGACTTCGATGACCGCGGCGACGAACTGCGAGTTGTAGAGCCGGAAGTAAGCGCCGTCGTGCGCAAGGAGTTCGTTGTGCGAGCCCTGTTCGACGATCCGGCCGTCTTCCATGACCAGAATCAGATCCGCACCGCGAATCGTCGAGAGGCGGTGCGCAATCACAAAGCTCGTGCGTTCCTTGCGCAACGCGTTCATCGCTTCCTGGATGAGCACTTCGGTTCGAGTGTCGACCGAACTCGTGGCCTCGTCGAGGATGAGGATCGCGGGGTCCGCGAGGAATGCACGAGCGATGGTGAGCAATTGCTTCTGCCCCGCGCTGATGTTGTCGCCCTCTTCGTTGATCACGGTGTCGTAGCCGTCGGGCAGCGAGTGCACGAACCGGTCGACGTACGTCGCACGCGCCGCCTCGAGGATCTGCTCCTCCGTCGCGTCGGGGTTCCCGTACGCGATGTTGTCGCGGATAGTCCCGCCAAAGAGCCACGTGTCCTGGAGCACCATCCCGATCTTCGAGCGCAGCTCGTGGCGCGGGATCGTCGAGATGTCGCGGCCGTCGAGCGTGATCGCACCACCCTGGAGCTCGTAGAAGCGCATGATGAGGTTGACGAGCGTCGTCTTGCCCGCGCCGGTAGGTCCCACGATCGCGATCGTCTGCCCCGGCTCGGCGAGCAGCGAGAGCGATTCGATCAGCGGGCGATCGGGGTCGTACGAGAACGTGACGTCGTGGAACTCGACCCGGCCGCGCACCGGCGGGAGTTCGGGGCTGTCGATCGGTTCCGCGCTCTGTTGCTCGGCGTCGAGGAATTCGATCACCCGCTCGAACGACGCGATGCCCGACTGGAAGATGTTCATCGTCGCCGCGAGCTGCGTGAGAGGCATGGAGAAGTTGCGCGTGTACTGGATGAACGCCTGAACCTCACCGATGCTGATCGCGCCATTCGACACCTGGATACCGCCGACCACTGCGACGATCGCGTACTGGAGGTTGCCGAGGAACATCGTGAACGGCTGCATCAGGCTCGACATGAACTGCGCGCCGAACGAGGACGTGAACAGCTCGTCGTTCGTGGTGCGGAATCGCTCCTCGACCTGGCGCTGACGGCCGAACGCCTTGACGACCGCGTGACCGGTGAACGTCTCCTCGATCTGTGCGTTCAGGATGCCCGTGTTGCGCCACTGCGACATGAACCGCGGCCGGGCCCGCTTGGCGATCTGCCGCATGCCGAACACCGAGACCGGCACGGTCGTCAATGCGATCAATGCCAGCGACGGCGAGATCGTGAACATCATGATCGCGACGCCCACCAGGAGCAGCACCGACGTGAGCATCTGGTTCAGCGTCTGCTGCAGGCTCTGGGCGACGTTGTCGATGTCGTTCGTCACGCGGCTGAGGAGGTCGCCGCGGGACTGCTTGTCGACGAAGCTGAGCGGAAGCACGTTGATCTTGTCTTCGACCGCGGTCCGCAGCTTGTGCATGAGCCGCTGGATCACGCCCGCAAGCGTGTAGGAGGCGCACAACGACAACAGCCACGACGCGGTGTACAGCATCAAGGCTTGGAACAGCACGTGGTGCAGCTCGCCGAAGTCGATGCCGTTCGGGCTGAAGGAGCCGGTGACGATCACGTCGGTGGCTTCACCGAGGATGCGGGGGCCGAGCACGTTGAGGAAGGCGCTGACGACGGCCAGCAGCGCGACGAACGCCAGGACGATCTTCTGCCCGCCGAGCATCTGGCCCAGCCGCCGAACCGCAGCCTTGAAGTCCTTCGACTTCTCGCCGGGGACGCCGGCCGAGTGCCACCGGCCCGCGGCGCGCGTCTCGGGCGCGGCGAGGTCGACTTCCTCCTCGGGAAGGTCGTCGATGACGGTCATGCCGCGCTCTTCTCGCCGATTTGGGACTGGACGATCTCGGCGTACGTCTCGTTTGTCGCGATCAGCTCTTCGTGGGTGCCGCGCCCGACGACCGCGCCGTCCTCGAGCACGAGGATGCAATCGGCGGTCGAGATGGTCGACACCCGCTGGGCGACGATGACGACTGCGGCGTCGCGCGTGTACGGCGCGAGCGCGGCCCGGAGGCGGGCGTCCGTGGCGAGGTCGAGGGCCGAGAACGAGTCGTCGAACACGTAGATGTCGGGCTTGCGGATGAGCGCGCGCGCGATCGAGAGCCGCTGGCGCTGCCCACCTGACACGTTGGTTCCGCCCTGCTCGATGCGGGCGTCGAGTCCGCCGGGCATCGCGGCGACGAAGTCGGCGGCCTGCGCAACCTCGAGCGCTTTCCACATTTCTTCGTCGGTCGCCTCCGGCCTACCGAACTCGAGGTTGCTGCGCACCGTGCCCGAGAACAGGTAGGGCTTCTGGGGCACGTAGCCGATCGTGTTCCACAGCACGTCGGGGTCGAGGTCGTGCACGTCGACGCCGCCGACGAGCACCTGCCCCTCGGTGCTGTCGAACAATCGGAGGATGAGGTTGACGAGCGTCGTCTTACCCGCGCCTGTACTCCCGACGATCGCGGTCGTCTCGCCGGGACGGGTCGCGAACGAGATGTCGCCCAGCACCGCGTGTTCCGCGCCGGGGTAGCTGAAGCCGACATCTCGGAACTCGAGGCGGCCGGGCTCGGCGAGTGCGCGCACGGGCTCGGCGGGCGGAACGACGCTCGGGTCGGTGTCGAGCACTTCTTGGATCCGGTCGGCCGAGACGGACGCGCGCGGGATCAGCGACACCATGAAGGTCGCCATGACGACCGACATCAGGATCTGGACGAGATACGACAGGTACGCGACGAGCGAGCCGACTTCGACGTTGCCGCTGTTCACTTCGCGGCCGCCGATCCAGAGCACGGCGATGCTCGCGAGGTTGATGAGCAGGTTCACGGTGGGGAACATTCCCGACATCAGCCGGCCACCCCGCAGTGAAACCACCGTGAGGTCTTTGTTGGCGGATTCGAAGCGCTCGGATTCCTGCGGTTCGCGGACGAAGGCACGGACGACGCGAATACCGGTGATCTGCTCCCGCAGCACGCGGTTCACTTGGTCGATCCGCTCCTGCATGAGGCGGAACGCGGGGACCATGAACGCCACGATCGTGCCGAGGATGATCGCGGCGGCCGGCATCGCGATGACCAGGACGATCGAGAGGCCGACGTCTTCGCGCACGGCCAAGATCACGCCGACGACCATCGTGATCGGTGCGGTGATCGCCATCGTGCACGCCATGACGATGAGCATCTGTACTTGTTGGACGTCGTTCGTGATGCGCGTGATGAGCGACGGTGCGCCGAAGAATCCCGTCTCGCGGGCGGAGAAGTCCGTCACGCGGTGGTACAGGTTGTTGCGCAGGTCGCGTCCCGCGCTCATCGCGACCTTGCCGCCGAGGTACACGCCCACGACCGCGAAGACGAACTGTACGAACGCGAAGCACAGCATCACGCCGCCCCACGTCCAGATGTAAGCGATGTCGCCGGGGATCACACCGTTGTCGATGATGCGCGCGTTGATCGATGGCAGTGCGAGCGCGGCAGTCGTGGCAATCGTCTGCACCAACACGATGAGCAACAGGGTGTTGCGGTACGGCCCAAAAAGATGGGTGCGCAGGAGCTTTCTCAGCACGACGCGCTCCCGGCGCCGGCGCCGTGCAGGAACATCTCGACGAGCTCCTCGGCCGACATGGGCTCGTCGGCGAGCATTGGGTGGGTCGCCGAGAGCGTGAGCGCGCGCAGCAGCCGCGCCGCGGACGTGGGCTCGATCCGCATGCGGTCGCGGTGCGCAGCGATCAGGCGAACGAGCGCGTCACTGTCGGCCGGTGGCCGGCGCGTCATCTCGTGGAAGCGTGTCCCTACGCTCGACACGAGCCGCCAGATGTCGATCACCCGCTGTTGGATGAGCACGACCGCGGCCGCAAGGCCGACTTCGAACTCGACGTCGGTCGGAATCCCGGCCAGCGCGGCTTCGAGTGGTGCCGGGTCGAGGGCAGCTTCGATGACGGCGACGATGATCTCGTCCTTGTCGGCGAAGGCGCGAAAAATGGTTCCTTCGGCGATGCCGGCGGCTTCGGCGATCTGGCGGGTCGTGACGCGGTCGCCGTACTCGAGGAGCAGCGGCGTGGTGACGGCGACGATCATCGACCGGCGTTCCTCGGGCGGCAGCGCCGTCGCGCGCTTGGACTTGGACGGGGTGGTGGCGGGGGAGGTCACGACCCCGTCAACCTAGCTGAGTGAGCCCTCACTCACCCAATCGAGGGGTTACTCCTCGACGCTGATTGCCCGCTCCGGACAGTTCTCCTGTCCGGCAAGAGCTTGGGCCTGGAGTTCGGGAGGCACGTCGGCCACCAGCACCACCCCGTAGCCATCGTCGTCGGCCTCGAACACGTCGGGACCCAGCGCGTAACACCGGCCATGACCGGTGCACGCGCTGCGGTCCAGCGTGACCTTCACTTACGCCGCCGCTCGAGCCCGCCTACGCGGCCCGCTCGAGAATGTGGACGCCGCACGCCGAGCCGAGCCCGATCACGTGCGCGAGACCGACGCGCGCGCCTTCGATCTGCCGGTCGCCGGCTTCGCCGCGCAGGTGGTGGCAGACCTCCCAGATGTTCGCGATGCCGGTGGCCGCGATCGGGTGGCCCTTCGACTCGAGGCCGCCCGAGACGTTCACCGGCAGCGCGCCGTCACGCCACGTTGCCCCCGACTTGAAGAAGTCGACCGCGCCGCCCTCTTCGCACAGGCCGAGGTTGTCGTAGTGCACGAGTTCCGCCGTCGCGAAGCAGTCGTGCAGCTCGACGAGGTCGAGGTCGTCGGGACCGATGCCGGCCTGCTCGTAGGCCTGCGTGGCCGCCTTCTTCGTGAGGGTGTTGACGTCGGGGAGGATCTGACACGACTCCTGCCACGGGTCGCTCGTCAGCACGGACGCCGAGATCTTCACGGCGCGGCGCTGCTGCTCGAGGCTGAGCGTCTTGAGCTTCGAGTCCGACACGACGACCGCGGCGGCGGCGCCGTCGCAGTTGGCCGAGCACATCGGTCGCGTGTTCGGGTAGGCGATCATGACGTCGTTCATGATCTCGTCGAGGCTCATCTTCTTCGTGTACGCGGCGAGGGGGTTGAGCGTCGAGTGCGCGTGGTTCTTCTCGGAGATCTGCGCGAAGAGCTCGAAACTCGTGCCGCCGTACTTGTGGCCGTACTCCATGCCGATCTGCGCGAAAACGCCGGGCATCGTCTCGGTTCCGATGCGCCCGTCGACCGGTGCGACGGCGCCGTAGCGGCCGCGCGGCGTCCACTCGTTCGCGTCCGGCGCGCGGAAGCCACCGCCCAGCAGGCCCGCGCCGGCGAGCTTCTCGACACCGACCGCGAGGCCCATGTCGCACTCGCCCGACTTGATGCCCATGATCGCGGTGCGCAACGCGGTCGCGCCCGTGGCGCATGCATTCGACACGTTGTAGACGGGGATGCCGGTCTGTCCGATCTGCTTTTGCAGCATCTGCCCCGTCGGCGCCGACGCGCCCATGAGGTTGCCTGCCGCGAGGATGCCCATGTCGCCCATGGTCACGCCGCCGTCGGCGAGCGCCGCCTGCGCGGCTTCGGCCGCGAGGTCGACGGTGTCCTTGTCGGGGTGCTTGCCGAACTTCGTCATGTAGATCCCGAGGATCCAGACGGACTCACTCATGCGGCTACGGCCTCCGTCGCTCGAACTTGCTGCCTCGTCGGAGAAGGTACCGCTCCTCCGGCCTGCGCCTGGCTACTCACTGTGTCCTCCTGAGGATCTACGCGGAAACGGGTTCGAAGCCGAAGCCGACGGCCTCGACGCCCTTGTCGTCGGCGCCGAGCGAATAGGTGGCGAGCCGGACCTTCATGCCGAGTTCGACATGGTCGGGATCCGGGTCGACGTTGATCACGTTGGCACGAACCGTGGTGCCGTCGCAGTCGACGACCGCGGCAACGAACGGCGTCGGGATCCCGGGCGCAGCGTGGGCCACGATCGTGAACGCCTTCACCTCGCCCTCGGTCGCGACGTCGACATCGCTGAAGTCGGTCGCAAAGCACGACGCACAGGCATTGCGGCGGTCGAAGAACCGCGCGCCGCAGCCGCTGCACTCGTGCGCCCGTAGGCGGGGCGAGTCGCCGAGCACCAGGTACTCGACGATGGGCACTTGCTCAGCCATCCGTTACTCCTCGTCGCGCCGCTGACAATCTGCCGGGCGGTTATAGGGCACCCGATGACCACGGCACAAACCATGCGCCGGAGACGAGCCGCGCGTCATACCGCGGTCTGACGACGTGGCACCCGAGGACCGGTACCGTGCGCGTGTGTCCGGCGTCGACGGCCTGATCGAGCGTTGCCGGCGGCTCCCGCCGCTTGTGGTCGACCTGGTATTGGCCGTCGTCGTCGCTGTGGTCACCGTCGTCTCGGTCGTCGTCGCCGATCAGCAGGACGAAGGCGTCGCGATGACTGCCCTCGGATGGGCACTGCTGGCCGCCCAACTCGTCCCGCTCGTATGGCGCCGGCGCGCGCCCGTCATCGTTGCCCTCACGACCCTCGGCGCCGCCGCTTGGTACGGGGCCATCGAGTTGCCGGACCCGCCGCTGATGTTCGGCCCGTTGCTCGCCACCTACACGCTGGCGGCGTACCGGCCCCGGCGCATCACCGTTCCGATCTTC
>JBEVDP010000528.1:0-3489 GCA_040513235.1 Acidimicrobiia bacterium
AAGGCACGGACCGCGGCGGCCCGGGCCGCGGGCAGCCCGACGTCCGTGAGCCGGGCTCGGGCCAGCAGGCTCGCAGCGGGGAAGCAGTGCGTCAGCCCGAGCGCGTCGAGGCCAGGAAGCGGGCTCCCATAGCGCTCGACGATCCGGCCCGCCAGGTGGGTCGCATGCGCGACGGTGACTTGCTGGCCGAGGATCGCGCGGACTCCAAGTTCGACGGGGTCGACGGTGCCCGGCACGCGCAGGCCGCGCCGGGCCCGCACGAGCGGGCGCAGGCGGCGGTCACGCGCGAGATGCGTGTCGATGGCGTCAGGGTCGGCGTCGAGGTCGAACTGGCGCTGGATCCGAGCGACGAGATGGACGAGGCCGTCGACGCGGGAGAGGTGCGCGCGCAGCACGAGGTGGGCGGCTTCGGGTGCGTCCCGCACCTCGACCACCGCAGGCTCGCCGTCGACCACGATCGTGCGGCGGTACACGCCCTCGCTGCGGTCGACATGCTCGACGCCGGGGATGGCCCGCGGCGCGAGGAAGTCGAGGAGCGCGTTCCAGGCGAGCGGCGGCCGGTACGGGAGCCGCAGTTCGAGGCCACCGTCGGCGACGAGCCGGTGCGGGTCACGCCGGCGGGCTCGCAGTTCCTGCGGGGTGAAGTGGAACACCTGCTTCATGACCCGGTTCAGCTGGCGCACCGACTGAAAGCCCGCCGCCGTGCCGACCTCGGCGATCGTGAGGTCGGTGTCGTCGAGCAACCGGCGGGCGAAGTGCGCGCGATTCGAACGGGCCACGACCGCGGGCGTCGCGCCGACGTGCTCCACGAACAAGCGACGCAAGTGACGGGCGCTCACGCCCAAGCGGGCCGCGAGCGCGTCCTCGGTCGTGTCGTCGAGCGCACCGTCCGAGATCAGCCGCAACGCCCGGCACACGAGTTCGGGTGCGTCGATCCAGTTCGGAGCAGGGAGACGGTCGGGTCGGCAGACGAGGCAGGGCCGGAAGCCGGCGGCTTCCGCGGCGGCCGCGTTGTCGTACGGCCGGGTGTTGTGCGCGAGCGGTCGTCCGCTGCAGGTGCCTGCGTTGCGGCAGTAAATCCCGGTCGTGACGACAGCGGTGAACGGGGCGGCCATGCGTCCTTCGTATCCCGATCGTTATGGACCGATCCGGACAGCGAGAGTACTGGTCCGGATCTGTCCGTAGACCCCGGGATACAACCGACGCATGGATGTTGTTCAGATCGAAACCCCTATCGGTTGGTTCCGCGCCCACGTCGACGACGGCGTCGTATTCGAAGCCCGCTTCTCCGATACCACAGGTGTGCTCGAAGAGGACGCCCGTGTTGCATCGGCGCTCGTTGCGTACTTCGCCGGCGATGTAGACGTGCTCGACGAACTCCCCGTCTCGGCGCGCGGCACGTCGTTCCAACAGGCGGTCTGGCACGAGCTTCGGCAGATCCCCGCGGGCAAGACCGCGTCGTATGTCGATGTCGCGCGCGCGATCGGGAAACCGGATGCATCGCGTGCGGTCGGGACCGCGAACGCGTCGAACCCCGTCGGCGTGATCGTGCCGTGTCACCGCGTCGTTCGTGCCGATGGCTCGCTCGGTGGTTACGGCTTCGGCGTCGACCGGAAGCGCTGGCTGCTCGATCACGAGCAGGCGCGAATGCGCTTCTGAACCGCACGGCGACGTCCGCTGCGCAGCTTGGTGCCGCGGTACCGACCTAGTCTCTCCCGATGCGCTTGCTCCGGTGGCTGCTCATCATCGTCGGTGTCATCGCGGTCGCGTACGGTGCGTTCGCGGTGTGGTTCAACTTCATCCGCGACGACGCCGAGGACCCGTTCACCCTCGACGCGACAACGACCACCGTGGCCGATGCCGAGACCGAAACCGCTGAGACGACGACCACGGTCTCGTCCAGCTCGGAGCTCGACGGGACATGGACGGTGACGGAGGGCAGCGAGGCCGGCTACCGCGCGCAGGAGATCCTCCTTGGTCAGGACGGGGAAGCAACCGGACGTACGACGTCGGTCAGCGGCGAGATGACGATCGAAGGTACAAGCGTGCAGGTGGCAACGATCACCGTCGACATGGCGAGCATCGAGAGCAGCGAAAGCCGGCGCGACGATCAGTTCCGCGGCCGCATCATGGACGTCGCGTCCTTCCCGACCTCGACGTTCGTGTTGACGACGCCGATCGAACTCGAGCCGTTGCCCGCGGTCGGCGAAGAGCGCACGGTCGCCGCGACCGGCGACCTGACACTGCGGGGTACGACGATGCCGGTCACGATCGACATCCAAGCGCGCCGCAACGCCGAAAACATCGAGATCGCGGGCAATACGGAGATCGTCTTCGACGCGTGGAGCATTCCGGAACCAAGCGGCGGACCCGCCCAAGTCGGCGACGTCGGGACGCTCGAGTTCCACTTGTTCTTCGTGCGCTGAGGCAATTCGCACGCGAATCTCGGGGTTCTCCCAGGTTCCGTCGCGAAGGTGCAGATGTCAGCACCCCAGCGAAAGGAACCCAACCCCATGCTCGACCGCAAGCTCGTCGGCAGCGCGCTGTTTGCCGTTGCCTTGCTCGGGGGTGGCGTTGCCGGCGCGGTCCTGGGCGTTCCGGGCATCTCGTTCGCGCAGGAGTCCGACACCGATACGACAACGCCCGACACCGCCAGTCCGGACACGACAACGCCCGACACGACCGCACCCGACACCACCGACGACTCGACACCCGACAGCCGGCCCGATCACGACTGTCCCGAGAATCAGGAGAGTGCCGACAACGCCACCGCTACCAACGCGATCTGAACCGCCCCTCGTCGCACGTGCACCGAACCCGGCTCTCCCCAGCCGGGTTCGGTCGCGACGTTCAGGACATCGGGACGCGCGCGACGATCCGGCCGCCGACGCGATCGAAGATCTCGTCGAGTGATGCACCGGTGATCGTGAGACCGTGGTTGCGGAGACCGACGACAGCGCGCGCGGGGTCGGGTGCGACCCGAACGAGCTCGGCTACGGCTCCCGCGAGCTGCACCGTGCCGCACGGATAGTTCACATCCGTCGAGACCGTTCCGTCGATCCAGCCGTGCACGTGCAGGATCGCGCCGACGTCGGGATGCTCGCGGTAGATCATCCAGTGCTCGATTGCGTCGACCGAGACCCGCTTGGGTGTCACGTTCGGCGGCACGCTCAACACCATCGTGTCACGCGCCCGGTCGTAGCCCCGAACGAGCAGGATGTGTTCGCCGACGACGCGCAGGTCGGACTTGTCGACGCCGCTCGCGCTCATCCAGTACACCGGCCCGTCGGCGTCGGGAACTCCGGAGATGCCCTTGCCTCGGTAGCGGATGCTCGCGTTTCCGTACGAGAGCCCGCCGATCCCGAACAACAACATGACGTGCCGAAGATCGCGCGGTGGCAGGATCTCCTCGAGCGGGAACGGCGCGGGTAACAAGTCGAGCTCGTCCAGCGCGCGTCCCGCGCGCAACATCTGCCGGGTCTCGTCGTC
>JBEVDP010000529.1:0-5295 GCA_040513235.1 Acidimicrobiia bacterium
ACGTAGCCGGCGGCGGTCGTGTCGACCGCGGCGCCGTCGCTCGCAGTCGACGCGACCATCTCCACCAGGTCGCCCTGCACTTCGCTCGTCACGGTCACGTTGGGCAATGCGGCCACCGTTGCGGCGAGATCAACGGGCAACCCGTTTGGCGTCCACACGAGGAGTACCTGCTCTGACGCGGCGATTGACGCGTCCGGCGCGGTTTCGACGCGTTGGGTTCGATCCGCGCGCGCGGGTGATTCGCGCACCGCATCGTCGAGAACCATCATCCCGGCCGCGCCGAGCACGAGCCCGACGACGACCACGAACGCGAACGCGGCGGTGCGCCTCACGAACGCATCACTTCCGCGATCCCGACGAGTTCACCGACGCTCAGCGTCTGACTCGACAGTGAGACGACGACGTCACCGTCTACCCACTCGAGGACTCCGATGCTCGGGCTCCAGCGCCCGACGAGTCCGTCGACTTCGATGGCCTGCGCGTCGACATCGATGGGCGGCGTGAGTTGATTGCCCGGCGCTTCGACCATGCGGAACCCGCGCGTGCCCGGCCCGGCGTACGCACATGTGATGGTCGCGCCCCTTTCCTGGCACGCGGGCGCGCCGAACCCGTCGACGTCGGGACGGTCGATCGCGACGGTGCCGCCTTCGGCCCAATCGGCGGGAACGGGTTGCCCCTCGATCTCAAACGAACGCGCGACGGCCACGAGGTCGGAGATCGCGACACTGCCGCTCACCGCGATGTCGAGACCGTCGGCGTGGACTCCGACACGCGTGCCCCGCTCGTCGACATAGGCAACGCCGTGCTGTCCGAGATCGACCGTGCGCACGACCGAGCCGAGTTGGCCGAACAGTTGCCCGCCCGGCCAGGACTCGGTCGTCGCGACCTTCACCCACGCGCGGCCGTCGGACCACACGCGCACGGAAGCTGCTGGTCCGCGGGCGACCTGCACGACACCGGCGCGCACGGGCCGCATGCCCGGGGGGAGCCAAGCCGGAACCGGGCCCGACGGCACACGCGTGGGTTCGTCGACGAAGCCTGCGTCGCGCACGATCGCGTCGCCGGGGACCGGGGCGAACGCGCTCGCGGCGACGGGTCCGTCGATCGCGACATCGCGGAAACGGATGGAGAGAATGACACCGTCGTCGTCGGCGTAGCCGCGGCCGGCCGCCCAATCGGCGCGTGCTTCGGACTCCGCGGGCCGGACGTCGAGTGCGAGCGGGACGAGCGCGCCCTCGTCGAGCCATAGGTCGACCGTGTCGGTCGAGTGCAGGGCGCGCCAGTTGCCGACGACCTGCAGGCCGTCGAGGAGCGGCGCAACCTGGGCGACGGTGACGCGCACGCCGATCGCGCGGCGGCCCTCGACCCGCTGGCGACCGAGATCTTCGACGGCGTCGGACGCCGCGAAGCTGCCAACCGGCACGACGAGATCGAGCGGTGCGGCTTCGCGGTCGGGGAAAGGCTCTCGGCCCACGATCGCCCGGGTCCGCAGTGCGGAGGGCGTGCACTCGGGAAGCGTCTCGCGCGGGCAGGGAACGACGGCGCGCGTCCACGCCGTATTCTCGGCGATGACGACGTCGACGTCGCCCCGCACCCACTCGGGCGACGGATACGGCGTTTCGTCGTCGAGATGCAGCGCGAGCGATTCGGGCGCTCGGTAGTCGAGTGAGCCCGCGAAGCGCCGTTCGGGAACGTCGGGATGCCAGTTGTGCTCGGTGACGACGACACGAGCGTGCAACGACCCGACAGTCCGCTGCGCGCGCAGCACTGCGCCTGAAAGATCGCGGGCCTCGCTGCGTTCGGGGCCCTCGACGAAGCCGACGAATGCTGCACCGGCCAGGACGGCGGCGAGGAATGCCGCGGCAAGTGAGAGCGTGCGGTGCGAGGCGGGTTCGCGCCGGCGGGCAGGGTCGGGAGTCGCGTCGAGCTGGGCCGCGACGCGCGGCACCAGGTCGACGACGTGTTCTACGGGCTCGACGCGCAGCGACGCGCGCAGCCGGTGCAGGCCCGCGCGGTACCGCGTGCAGGCGGCACATGCCTCCACGTGCTGGTCGACGACGGCGACATTCGCGCTCGCCAGCTCGTCGTCGAGCGCCGCCGAGAGCGCGCGCCGCGCGTCAGGACAGCGCATCGTTCGCTCCCGCGTCATCTGCGTACCAGGCCACGATGCGTTCGCGTGCGTGCGAGACGCGGCTCTTGACCGTGCCCTCGGGGACGCCCAAGACTTCTGCCGCTTCGCGGTACTTCAGGCCGAGCACTTCCACGACCAACAAGGCGGCGCGGAGCTTGGGCGGCAATTGTTCGAGCGCCTCCGCCAGCTCGACGCGAACACTCGGGTCGGGCTGCTGCGCACGACGGGGCCGAAGGGCGGCTGTCGTACGCCGGACCCGGGCGCGTTGGCGAATCGCATCGACACCGGCGTTGTGGGCGATGCCGAAGAGCCACGTCGAGAACTTGCCCTCGGCTCCATAGCGCGGCAGCGCGCGGTAGCAACGTAGGAACACTTCCTGCGCGACGTCCTCGGCAAGCGTCCGATCGCCGAGCAACCGCTGCAAATAGCGGAGGACGCGCGCTTGATAGACGCGCACGATCGAACTGAACGCGTCGCGGTCGCCCTGTACCGCGGCCGCAATCAGTCGCGGATCTGCTTCGTCCACGCGTGCATTCTCCGTCACCGAGGTCGGGTGGTCCCAGCGCCGGGCTCAGCACGCGCACTTCACGCCGTCTCGGATTGCGGAAATGGGAACGTCGCGCGGATCCGCGTACGTGAACGGTCCACCAGTGATAACGGCGCGTTCGAGGCGCTGGCCGCTCCTGTCGTACACGTCGATGCGGTCGTCGATCGCGAGATAGAGGCGCTCGCGGCGACTGTCGCCGCGCACCGCCGTCACGAAGCCGGGAACCGTGAACGAAGCGCTCGGCCTGAGCGTGCGCACGTCGACGGCCATGACTTCGTCGTCCAGCGCCACCCACAGCTCGTCGCCGCTGACGGTCGCCGCCGCGCTGACGTGCGAGCCCTCGGGCGCCAACTGCTCGGTGCGGTCGACGGCCAGGCGATCCGTGTCGATCTCGGCTACGAGGCCGAGGCCGGCATCGGTGACGTAGAGCTGTTGGCCGTCGGCCGACGTGGCCAGCGCGGGCTCCAGCGCGGCGCCGGTCCCGAACGGCTGCGGAAGTTCGACGCAGTGCGCCCAACCCTCTTCGAGGTCGAGAACGTGCACGAAGGCGTAGAACGGCCCTTCAGGATGCCCGTGCCAGTTCGCCTCGACGTAGGGGTCACCTTCGATCTGGTAATAGGTGTACAGCCGCGTGCCGTCGGGCGAGTAGAGCTGGGTACGCGCGGTACCTTCCATCGGTTGCCGAGCGCCGCCGTGTGCGTCGAACACTTCGCGCACGTCGCCGGTGGGCAAGTCGAGCAATCGCACCGAGTAGCGATCCGGCGCGAGCGCAGGCAGATACTCGACGACGACGATTTGCGATCCGTCGTGGGTGAACGTCTCGGGCTCGAAGTTGCCCGACAACGTGTAGTCGCGCCGTTCGTCGTTGCCGCGCAGGACGGTGAGCACGGTCTCGGCGCGCCCGGGGATCTCGACGTCGAGCGGACGCACCGGGCCGAGCACCGCGGCCGAACCGTCGAGCGCGGCGACGCGCAGTTCCATCGGCTCGTCAATGAGCTGCGACCACTGCACCGAGCCGGTCGCGGGGTCGACCGCGCTGACCTCGGTACCGTCGAAGCGGGCCACAGTGCGAACGACAGCGTTGCCTTGCTGCGACGGGACGGCGGGCCGCGTGTCGAGGACGATTCCCGGCGGATCGGGGTCGAAAACGGTGACGCCGCCGAAAGAGCCGGCGAACAAGAGGTCGGGTTCCTCGACCGGTTCGGGTTTCTCGGCAGACGAGGTCGGCGTCTCGTCCACCGCAGTGGTGTCGTCGACACCGGGCTCGCCGCAGGCGGCCGAGGCCAGCACCAGCGCTGCGGTTCCTATCCAGATCCGTCGCATCGCACGCCCCCGAGGTCGTCGTCTCGTGAGTGGCACGACGCTCGGGGCGGTTTGGTTCACTTCGATGGCTCCCTCCGCTCCGCCGTCCTGGCTCCGCTGCGTCCGCACGCCCGGTACGTTCTGGCCATGCCGTTCGTCATCGTCGAGACCCCGCGGCCGCAGGTGGCCCTCATCACGCTGAACCGGCCCGAGCGCATGAACGCGATGGCGTTCGAGGTGATGATTCCCCTGCGCGAGGCGCTCGAGCGGGTGAGCCTCGACAACGACATCCGGGTGGTCGTGCTCACCGGCGCCGGCCACGGCTTCTGCTCCGGCGCCGACCTCGAGGACCCGGGCGTGATGCCCAACATCGACGGGTTGACCGTCACGTCAATCGCCCGCCGCGCGATGGAACTGCTCGACGACGTGATCCACGCGGTCCGGCGCATGCACCAACCGGTGATCGCCGCGATCAACGGCGCGGCGATCGGCGGCGGCTTCTGCCTGTCCTGTGCGACCGACGTGCGCATCGCGTCGGACGCGGCCTATTTCCGCGCCGCGGGTATCAACAACGGCTTGACCGCGAGCGAGCTGGGAATCAGTTATCTCCTCCCCCGCGTCGTTGGCTCGGGCCGCGCGTTCGACATCATGCTGTCCGGCCGCGACGTCGACGCGAACGAAGCCGAGCGGATCGGCCTCGTCTCGCAGGTAGTGCCCGGCGACCAGTTGCTCGACGCGTGCTACGGCTACGCCGAACGGATCATCGGCTACAGCCGGCCGGGAATCGAGATCACCAAGCGCATGCTGTGGGCGAGCCTCGATGCCGGCAGCTTCGCATCGCACATGGACCACGAAGGCATCGCGCAGCTGTACGTGCGGCTCACGACACAGAACTTCGAAGAGGCCGTGCGTGCCCGCAAGGAAGGGCGCACGCCTGAGTTCAAGGATTAGCGGACAGCGTGAACCGCATTGAGTACGCCGGCAGCGTGCACGACGAGGAAGAGATCGCCGCCGTCGTCGAAGTGTTGCGAGGTGGTGCGACCGCGTTGCGGATCGGCCGGAACGTGCGCGAGATGGAGAGGCTCGTTGCGGCCGCGTTCGGCAAAGAACGCGGGATCATGGTCAATTCCGGCTCGTCGGCGCTGTACCTAGCCGTCGAACTGCTCGGCCTGGAACCGGGCGACGAGATCCTCACGTCCGCGGTGACGTTCTCCACCGACGTCGCGCCGATCGTGCGCGCGGGGCTGGTGCCGGTGTTTGTCGACGTCACTGCCGACACGTACCAGATCGACGTCGACCAGATCGAGGGCGCGCT
>JBEVDP010000530.1:0-2819 GCA_040513235.1 Acidimicrobiia bacterium
CATACCGGATCGGCGGGGTCGAGGCACGCGACCTCGAACCGACGGCGGTGCGCCGTCTCGTCGGCCTGGTGGAGCAGCGACCATGGCTGTTCGACGAGGACGTGCGCCAGAACCTGCTGTTCGCGCGGGACACCGCCACCGACGACGACCTGCTCGAGGTGCTCGACCGCGTCGGCCTGCGCGACTGGCTCGACGAGCGCGGCGGGCTCGACGCGCGGGTGGGGGAGCGCGGCGCGCTCGTGTCGGGCGGTCAGGCGCAGCGCATCGCGCTCGCGCGTGCCATGCTGGCCGACTTCCCGGTCCTGGTGCTCGACGAGCCGACCGCGAGCGTGGACCCCGCGCGTGCCGACGCGTTGCTGCGCGACCTCACGGATGCCGCAGCCCGCTCGGGTCGCACCGTCGTGCTCATCTCCCACGGCGATGTCGACCCGCGGCTCGTCGATCGGACGGTCATGCTCGAGTCGGGGCGAGTGGGCGAAGGCGACCCCGCGCGAAGCGGAGCCTGACCTCCGGACCGTCGCAGACGGTCCGAATCGAGCGTTCGGCGCACGGGTCTTGCGCCTCGGCGGGCGAACCCTTCCGCTCAGCACGGGGGTGCGATACGGTCGCCGCCAACGGCACCGCTGCTCGGCGCGTGCCGAATCACATCCCTCCACGAAGGAGCCACTGTGAATCACAGAACCCGAAACACGTTGAGGGCGGGTGCCATCGTGGCATCCGCCGCCGTCTGCGCCTCCCTCGCGAGCGCCGCGCCGGCCCAAGCCGCCGTCGTCGTCGACACGACGGCGCTCCAGGCGGCCGTGACCGTCGACGGGGTGACGACCCACCTCGACGCCTTCCAGGACATCGCGGACGCGAACGGCGGCAATCGCGCCGCCGGCACCGCCGGCCACGACGCATCGGTCGACTACGTCGAAGGGCTGCTCGACGCCGCGGGCTACGTGACCGAACGCCAGCCGTTCAGCTACGAGCGCACCGATTTCGGCGACTCCACGCTGGCGCAGGTCAGCCCCAACGCGGGCACGTACGTGCTCGGCGTCGACTACTTCCCGATGGACTTCGCGGGGGAGGGCGACACCGGCGACGCGCAGGTCACCGTCGTCGACGTGAACCTGAGCGGCGACCGCGCCACGACGAGCGGATGCGATGCGACCGACTTCGCCGGATTCCCTGCCGGGAACATCGCGCTCATCCAGCGCGGCTCGTGCGACTTCGCGGTGAAGGCCGACAACGCCGCCGCCGCCGGCGCGTCCGGCGCCATCATCTTCAACCAGGGCAATGTGGTGCCGGGCGACGACCGCCTCGGACTGTTCGGCGGAACGCTCGGCGAGCCCGTGCGCGACATCCCGGTGGTCAGCGCGCCGTTCGACCTGGGCGCGCAGTGGGCGACCACGGCGGGTCTCGTGCTCCATCTCAACCTCGAGGCCGAGGTCGTCCAGGTCGAGACCGAGAACCTGCTCGCCACCACTCCGACCGGCCGCACCGACCGCGCGGTCGTCGTCGGCGGTCACCTCGACTCGGTTCCCGAGGGCCCCGGCATCAATGACAACGGGTCGGGCACCGCGGTGATCCTCGAGACGGCGCTGCAGATGGCTTCGCTCGACATCACGCCGAGGAACAAGGTGGTGTTCGCGTTCTGGAGCGGCGAGGAGGACGGCCTCATCGGGTCGAGCTTCTACGTCTCCCAGCTCACGCCGCGTGAGATCAAGGACACCGCCCTGAACCTCAACTTCGACATGGTGGGTTCGCCGAACTCGGTGAACTTCGTCTACGACGGCGACGGCGACGCCCTCGGCGTGGCCGGCCCGAACGGCTCCGGCGTGATCGAGGACGTCTTCACGGACTACTTCGCCGCGCAGGGTGTTCCGTCGGAGCCGACCGACTTCGATGGACGGAGCGACTACTTCGGCTTCATCGAAGCGGGCATCCCGGCGGGCGGCCTGTTCACGGGCGCCGAGGGCATCAAGTCGGCCGAGCAGGCCGCGCTGTACGGCGGGACCGCCGGGCAGCCGTACGACCCCTGCTACCACGCCGCCTGCGACACCACGGCCAACATCAACGACGCGACGCTCGGGCTCATGTCCGACGCGATCGCGCACTCGACGCTGACCTTCGCGCAGACGACCTCCGCGATCAATGGCACCGGCAAGGGCAAGGCCACCGGCCAGATCGACTGGGAGTACAAGGGCAACCGCGCGCTTCGCTGATCCACGGGAACGGGAAGGGGCGGTGCGGCGATCGCACCGTCCCTGCTCGTTCGCCCCTGGCCGCGGGGCACCGCCGACGGTCACCCCGCGCCGGGCCCGGCGCGCGCGGCGAGCCCTAGGCTGAGAGGATGCCGCGCCGCATCCGATCACGCCCGCTCTCCGCGTGGCGCGACCCCGAGGTCGTGTTCCTGGCCCGGTTCGCGGAGGCGCCGTACGTCGTCTGGCTCGACGGCGGAGCGGATGCCGTGTCGGGCGTCAGCGTCATCGCGGCCGCCCATGCGGGGAGCGAGTTCGTCACGGCGGATGCCGCGCGCGGAACGGTCACCAGCTCCGCGCCGCTCGCCGCGGGCGACGTCGCGTCGACGGTCGCGGCATCCGTGTTCGACGTGCTCGCGGGACGCCTGCCGCACGCGGGACCCGGGGCGCCGAGCCGCGCCGATGATGCCCGCGGCCTCGGCGAGGCGCCACTCGGCTGGTTCGGCTGGTTCGGCTACGAGCTCGGCGCACGCCTCAACGACGTTGCGGCGTCGGCCGCCGAGACACCGGATGCCGCGTTCCTGTTCGTCGACCGGGCCATCGTGTTCGACCACGGCGCGCGAACGGTGCGGCTCG
>JBEVDP010000531.1:0-3271 GCA_040513235.1 Acidimicrobiia bacterium
CCGCCGCAGGGCCGGCTGCCGATCCTCGTCGGGGGATCGGGCGAGAGAGTCACGCTGCGCATCGTCGCCGAGTACGCCGACGCTTGGAACACGTTCGGACCGCCCGAACACTTCGCGGCGAAGAACCGCGTGCTCGACGAGTGGTGCGCACGCCTCGGCCGCAACCCGCGCCAGATCGAACGCACCGCTGCGATCAACACGGGCGAAGTCGGCAACTGGCAGGCGTATGTCGACGCGGGTGCCGAGCATCTCATCGTGATGACCGGTCCGCCATACGGGCTCGATCCTCTCCACAAATTGCTCGACGCGTCGCGCGTCTAGTTCCGCTCTCGGCGCCTTCGGCGCCAGGCCGCTCGTCCTCGCCTTAGGAAGCCGGCTCGTCGGCGAGCACCTTGCCGATCGCGAGGAGTTGCGGCGTTGCCGACCCAAGCGTGAACTCGTACTGCTTCAACCACAAGAAGTACCGGTGGATCGAGTAGTCGAGGTCGATGCTGATGCCGCCGTGGATGTGTAGCGCGGCGTGCCCGATGCGGTTGCCGCCATCCGCCGCCCAGAATTTCGCGGTCGCGACTTCGAGCGGGTCGTCGCGGCCCTCGTCGAGATGCGTCGCGGCTTGCAGCATCGTGAGTTCGATCGCCTGCGAGTCGATGAAGCAATCAGCCATGCGTTGCCCGACGGCTTGGAACGTGCCGATCGCGCGGTCGAACTGCTTGCGTTGGGTCGTGTACTCGGCCGTGATGCGCAGCGCTTCTTCGGCAACGCCGCAGACGATTGCGCAGGCGGCCACCTTGGCCCGGTTGCGCGTCCACGTGAGGATCTCGCCCCCGTGCTCGGTGGTGCCGAGTTGCGCGTCGGCGCCGACCTGTACGCCGTCGAGCCGCACTTCGCACAGCGGCTCGTGGTTCATCGTCTCCTGACGCGTCGTCGTCAGGCCCGCGGCGTTGCCGGGAACGAGGAAGATGCCGATGCCGCCGTCGGCGCGCGCCGGGACGAGGATGAGTTCAGCCGTCGCGGCGCCGGCCACGTTCGACTTCACGCCGTCGATCCGCCAGCCGTCGCCGTCGCGCGTCGCCGTGGTTGTGGGTTGCTCGGGATCAGCGCCGGCTTCGAACAGCGCGGCGGTGATCAACACGTCTCCGGCGACGACCTTCGCCAGCACGGCTTGCTGCGCGTCGGTACCGAAGCGGGCGATCGGGAGGCCGGCCGCGACGAGCGTCGGCAATGCCGGCAGCGGCGCGACGTGGTGACCGATCTCGCGTAGCACGAAGCAGAGATCCAGGAACCCGAGCCCGAGGCCGCCGACGCTCTCGCTGAACGCGACGCCGAGCAGGTTCGCCTTGGCGAACTCCGACCAGGTGTCGCGGTCGTAATAGTCGTCGGAGAAGTCGCGCGCCTTCAAGTGCGCGAGCGTCATGCGGTCGGTGAGGATCTGCCGCGCGAGACCCTGCAGCTCAAGCTGTTCTTCGGAAAGTGCGAAGTCCATCTCGGTTCCTTTAGCGGGGGCTGCCGGGCATGCCGAGCCCGAAGATCGCGATGAGGTCACGTTGCATCTCGTTGGTGCCGCCGCCGAACGTGAGGATGTGCATCGACCGCACCATCCGTTCGATGCGGCCGCGCACCACCGCGCCGGGAGAGTCGCCCGAGAGCGGCGCCTGGTCGCCCATGACCTCCATCAACAGCCGCGCGGCTTCCATGTAGAACTCGGTGCCGAACACCTTGATCGAGGACGCGTCGGCAGGATTCAACGCCTCGCCGCCCTGGGCGAGCCACGCGACCTTCCAGTTGGCGAGGCGCAGGAACTCGAGCTTGGCGTGCACGCGGGCGAGGTTGACCTGCACCCATTCCTGGTCGATCACCCGGCGGCCGTCGGCGAGCTTGGTCTCTTGTGCCCACCGCCGTACGTCGGTGAGCCACCGTTCGGGCACACCGGAGGCGCACAGTGTCACCCGCTCGTGGTTGAGCTGGTTCGTGATGAGGTTCCAACCACCGTTCTCCTCGCCGACGAGGTTTCCGGCCGGGACGCGCACGTCCTCGTAGTACGTGATGTTGGTGTTCACGCCGCCGAAGTTCTCGATCGGCACGGCCGAGAAGCCCGGCGCGTCGGTCGGCACGATGATGATCGAGATGCCCTTGTGTTTCTTCACCTCGTTGTTTGTGCGCACCGCGAGCCACACGTAGTCGGAACCGGTTGCGAGGCTGGTGAAGACCTTCTGCCCGTTGATGACGTATTCGTCGCCGTCGCGCACGGCTTGCGTCTTCAGCGACGCAAGGTCGGTGCCCGCGTCGGGCTCCGTGTAGCCGATCGCGAAGTGGATCTCGCCGTTCAGGATCTTCGGAACGTAGAACTCTTTCTGTTCCTCCGAGCCGTACCGCATGATCGTCGGCGCCACCGAGTTGATCGTGAGCATCGGCACCGGTGCACCGGCCCGCATCGACTCGTCGAAGAACACGAACTGCTCGATCGGCGTGAGTCCTTTGCCGCCCCACTCAGTGGGCCAACCAACGCCCGACCAGCCGTCGGCGGCCATCTGCTTCCACACCGCCTTCGAGACGGGGCCGACGCCCTCACCTTTGCGCAAGTCCTCTTCGACCTCGGGCGTCAGCAGGTTGTCGTAGTACGCGCGCAGCTCGTTGCGCAGCGCTTCGTGTTCCTTGCTCAGACCCACGTACATGAACGGCTCCCTCACGAACTAGAACGCGTTCTATCTTCGCCGCTGGGATCGCCTGCTGTCGAGGCGGAGCGCCAACCTGCGTGGATGGGTGCGCCTATGTCGCGGTGTGCAACTGACATAGGCCGGTTACGCGGCCGGGGACTGGGTCTTTTGTCGTAGCCGTTCGTAGGGAGTCTGTCCGTTGAGGCCACCATGGGCCGGTCGAAGTTGTAGAAGTCCTCCCACTCCTGGAGCTTGTCGTTGAAGAGCTGGGTGTTGTCGATCACGACGCCTTCGAGCATTCGGTAGAACTCTTCGGCGTCGATGCGGTGAGAGCGCTCGACTTTGCCGTTGAGTCTGGGCGTTGCTGGCCGGATGTACACGTGTCCGATCCCGCGGTCGATGACGTGCCAATGGAAGGCGCCTTGGAACTCGGCGCCGTTGTCGGTCTGGATGACCTCGACGCTGAATGGGAGCTTCTCGAGCACGTAGTCGAGGAACTGGATGGCGGTCTTTTGGTTGTTGCGGTCGTAGATGCGCAGCACGCGGATGCGGGTGCAGTCGTCGATCGCGGTGAACTGGTAATGCTTCTTGCGTGAACCGCCGATTGGCTCGATGAA
>JBEVDP010000532.1:0-3881 GCA_040513235.1 Acidimicrobiia bacterium
GACGACCTGCACGCGGCCGACACCGACACCTTGACCGTCCTCTCGTTGCTGATCCGCCGGCTCCAGGGCGATGCGGTGACGTTCGTCGCGACGACGCGCTCGCATCCACCCGACGTGTCCGCCGTGCTCGCAACCGCGCTCGACCGGCTGGGCCGCGACGGCCTCGCGATGGTGCTCGACCTCGAACCGCTCGACTCCGACGACGTGCGCGCACTCGCCCGCATGGTCACCGATGCCGCGCCCGACGACGCGCTCGTGCGCGCCCTCTGGGAGTCGACAAAGGGCAACCCGTTCTATGTGACCGAAGGCGTGCGGTCGCTGGTCGCCTCGGGCGAGCTCATCGTCACCGATGGGCGGGCGCGCCTCCGGGGGGACGCGACGGCGCCCTCGGCGCTGCGCGCGCCGAGCACGATCGTGTACCGCCTTTTCGACCTGGGCCCGGACGCACGTTCGGTGGCCCGGCCGCTCACCGCCTTTCGCCGCTTCGAGCTCGACGACCTCGGCCTTCTTGCCGAGCTCGCCGGCTTGGAGCCCGGCGCGGTCGAGGCCGCCTTCGACACGCTCGTCGATGCGCACTTGCTGCGCCCGATCGCGCTCGGCTTCGAGTTCGCGCACCCGATCGTGCGCGACACGTTGTACGACGATCTCGGTCCCGCCGAGCGGCGCCGTATCCACGCGCGCATCGCCGCGCATCTCACCGAAGCGCGCGCGGCGGGCCGTGAAGTGTCGCTCGCCGACCTCGCCACGCATGTCGCGGCGTCAGCGACCGCGGGCGACACCGAGGCGGTTGCCGTGCTCGTCGCGGCCGCCCACGGCGCGGCGTCGACTGCGCCCGCGTCGGCCGCAGTGTGGTACGAACACGCGCTCGCGCTGCTGCCGCGCGACGACGCCCGTACCGGCCCACTCCTCGCCGAACAGGCGCGGGCACTGTTCCTCGCATCCCAACTCGAACGCGCGACGGCAGCCGCGGCCCACGCGCTCGAAGTCCTGCCGGGGGGGCACCTGCGGTCGCGCACCGCGGCGCTCCAAGTCACGCTGCTCACGGCCCTCGGCCGGCTCGAAGAGGCGCTGGCGGGCTCCGACACGTTGCTCGCGAGCTCACCCGAGCCGCTCCCGCGCCTCCACGCCGAAAGGGGCTCCGTCCTCGCCCAGCTCGACCGATTCGCCGAAGGCGAGCGCGAGGCCGAACGCGCGCTCGAACTTGCTGGGCCCGACGACGGCGCCCGTGCCCTCGCATACCGCGCGCTGTCGACGCTCGCCCAGGCGCGCGCCGACGTGCCCGCGTGCATTGCCGCGTTCGACCGGCAGATGGAGGTTGCCGCGCACCTCGGGCCCGCGGCCCGCTTGAGCGGGCTGACAACCCAGGCGATGCAACTGGCGCTCCTCGGATTCGTCGTCGACGCCGATGCGATGCTGACCGAAGCGAACGACGCGCGCGACGCGCTCGGCGGGGCGGCGCTGCGCGACGCGCTCGATGTTGCCGCGACCGTCGCCGACTGGCAGGCGGGAAGGTGGGACGACGCGCTGGAACGGGTGCGATGGTTGGAGTTCCCGCTCCAGGCCGCCGAGGCGTGGATCGTGCTCGCGCGCACCAGCGCGCTGACGATCCACGTCGCGCGCGGCAACGCGGTCGCGGCCAAGCGGTTCGCGGCTGACATCACCGAGGTCCCGTTGGCCGGGACTACCGCCGCGTGGGCCCGCGCGCAACTCGCGGCGATGCTCGGCGACGCCGATGAGGCGGCCCGGTTGCTCGAGACGAGCTGGGACCACAATGCCGCGTGCGGCCAGTACTCGGATGCCCACCATCTCCTCGGCGATCTCGTCGACCTGGAGCTGGCACGCGGTGATCGGGCCAAGGCCCGGCGCTGGTCCGAGACGCTCACCGAAGTTTTCGCTACGACCGCCGCGCCCGGTCCGCAATCGATGCGCGACAGGTGCCGCGCGCTGACGGCAGGCGATGTTGAGGCCGGCCGCGCCGCGCGCGCGGTCGCACGGGACCACGGCTTGTTGGTGCATGCGGCGTACGCGCAGCTGGTCCTCGGCATGCTCGGCGACGAACCCGCGGTGAACCTGCGGGCCGCCTACGAGACATATCGGGAGCTGGGCGCGGAGACGATGCGCCGGCGCACCGCCCACGCGATGAAAGCGGCGGGCGTCGACACACCGCGCAACCGACGGGCAAAGTCGGGCGAGCTGAACGAGACGGAGTTGAAGCTCAGCCAGTTAGTGCACGACGGTCTCACCAACCGGGAGATCGCCAACGTTCTGATGGTCAGCCCGAAGACCGTCGAGGTCTACCTGTCGCGGCTGTTCGCCAAGACGGGCTGCGCGTCCCGCATCGAACTCGCGGTCGCGGTCAGCGAAGGCCGAGTTTCCGAGGTGAGAACAATTGCGCTCAGTCGAGGAGGTCGGGCTCCTCCGCCACGATCTTCTCCCAAAGCGGCTGGAAGCCCATGAGGCCCGCGCCGTGCCCACCGACTTGCTTCGCGGTGAGCGCGGCCATCTCGGGGTCGATGAGGATCGGCGTGCCGGCCGCTTCCGCGAGCAGCTGCGCATGGCAGGTGCGGTCCATCACGATGAACCAGAACGCGGCTTCGTCGACCGAGTGCCCGACGGTGAGCAAACCGTGGTTGCGCAGGATGACGGCTTTGTGGTCACCGAGCGCCGCCGCGATGCGCTTGCCTTCCTCGGGGTCGAGCACGACTCCGGTGTAGTCGTCGAACACATCGTGGTCGCCGTAGAACGCGCACGCGTCCTGCGTGATCGCATCGAGCTTGCGCCCGAGCGACGACCACGCCTTACCGTGCAACGAGTGGCTGTGGGCGGCGGCGATCACGTCGGGCCTGGCCGCGTGGATCTGCGAGTGAATCGCGAACGCCGCGGTGTTCACGCCCCTGTTGCCTTCGACCACCTGCCCGTTGTCGTTCACGAGCAGCAGGTCGGACACCGAGATCTGGCCGAAGTGCATTGCGAACGGATTGACCCAGAAGTGGTCGAGCAACTCGGGGTCGCGCGCCGTGATATGGCCGGCGACGCCCTCGTCGAACCCGTAGCGGGAGAACCAGCGGAACGCGGCGGCGAGGCGCTGCTTACGGTGCAGCCGTTCGGCTTCGAAGTCGGTCATCGCTCGGGCCTCCGTCTAGCGCACTTCGTAGATCTCATAGACGAGGTTACTGCCGTCGAGCCGGCCTTTCGCTACGGACTGGATCTTGTTGAGCCAGGCGTAGCGTGCGTCACCCGTCTCGAACCGCGGCGCGGCATACGTCGGACCCGGGGTGCCGGTCGAGAGGTCGACGCGGCCGTTGTACTGGATGAAGACGAGCGCGCCGTCGTCGGTCTCCGCGAGCGCGCGGACGTCGAGCGTGCCGGTGCCCTCGGGGCCGATGACGAACCAGTCGGCGGACGATTGGCCCTTCATCTTGGCGTTGATGCGTTCGCCTTCGATCACCCCGGACTCGACTTCGAAGATCCAGCGGCTGCCGACCGGCGTGCCGTCGAGCATCAATGGCGCCCTCAGCACCACGCTCATTGTCGCCAGCGGAACGAGTTCGATCGACATGCTCACCTGCTCTTGTCCCCGCGGGCCGGGCCGCTCGGGTCCCGCTCGCTTCTACGGGTCGACTCCGGCTCCGCCTCCCGACGCTCGCTCATGCGCGTTGCCTCCACCCGTTGAAGTACGTGACGTTCTCGGCGGGCTTGCGCGCGCCGGGCTTGAAGTCGGTGCCAATCGTGTATGCAACCGGCACCAGCGCGATCTGCGTCACCGTGTCCGGGATGCCGAGCAGCTCGGCCGCGTCGCGCTCGTAGCCGAGGTGCAGCGTCGTATACACAGACCCGAGGCCGCGGCTGCGGAGCGCGAGCATGAAGCTCCACACCGCGGG
>JBEVDP010000533.1:0-2847 GCA_040513235.1 Acidimicrobiia bacterium
CCGTTCCGAATAGAGCGAGTGCGAGCGCGAGACCCGCGCCGATCGAGAGCACGAGCACGGTGGCGTAACCCAGGCGGGCGAACCCGAGGGGGATGCGCAGCGCGAAGAGGTCGAGGAAGCCGTTGAGGATGTGCGGTCCGGGCACCAAGATCATGGCCGGGCAAACCGCGATGAGCCGCAACGACGTGCTCAGGTCGGCGTTCACGGCGATGCCGCCGATGACGCCCGCGAGGAACGCCGCCGCGAAGACCTGGCCGATGGGCCCGACGTTCGCCCGACCGAGCCCTCGCCGCACGAGTCCGCCGAGGGCGCCGCTCAGGGCGACGAGCAGAACAGCGGTGGCGTCCTGTGCGCCGAAGATGATCGAGAGCGCGGCGGGTCCCGTTGCGCAGGCGATCACGAACAGTCCCAGTGGCGACGGGCCGGCCTTGGCCGCCCGCTCGAGTTCGACCGACAACCCGACGCGGTCCGCGGTCTTCGCGCCGACGGCGTCTATCGCGCGCATCGCGATCGCGACGGTCCGCATCCCGACGCCCTCCGGCGGCGCGACCGTGACGAGCGGGTCGCGTGCACCGTCGAGCACGCTCACCGACGACCAACCGGGCAGGAGGGTGAAGCGGGTGTCGAAGCCGCGGTTGAGGCGTTCGACTGCGTCGAGGGTCACCGAGGTGGATTCGCCGTTGGTGTGCAGCAGCGCCGCCGCGCGGGCGACGAGCGCCTGATCGGCGTTCTCGGTCGCCCGAGCGGCGATGTCCGGAGATAGCCGTGTCATCAGGCGCCGCCGACCCCGGTGCCGACCATGTCGAGCGGGTTGACGACCTCGTCGAACTTCTCGGCCGTCACCTTGCCAGAGGCGAGCGCGGCCTCGCGCAGCGAAACACCGCGGGCGATCGCGTCTTCGGCGATGTGCGCCGAGTCCTGGTAGCCGATCACCGGGCTGAGTGCGGTGACGAGCATCACGCTGTCGCCCACGTACTGGGCGATCTTGTCGCGGTTGAGTTCGGTGCCTTTGACCGAGAACTCCAAGAACTTCGCTGCGCCGTCGCCGAGGATGCGCGCAGAGTGCAGAAAGTTGTTGATGATGATGGGGCGCATCGCGTTGAGTTCGAAGTTTCCCTGCGATCCGGCAAACGCCACGGCCGTGTCATCCCCGATCACCTGGATAGCGATCATCACGATCGCCTCGCACTGGGTGGGGTTGACCTTGCCCGGCATGATCGACGAGCCCGGCTCGTTCGCCGGCAGCAGCAGTTCGGCGAACCCGGTGCGCGGGCCGGATGCGAGCCAGCGCATGTCGTTGGCGATCTTCATCAGCGAGACCGCTGCGCCGCGCAGTGCGGCGTGCGCCCGCACCATCGCGTCGAGCGACCCCTGCGCCTCGAACTTGTTCGGAGCGGTGACGAAGTCTTTGCCGGTGAGGGCGGCGATCTCCTCGGCGACGTTCACCGAGAAGCCCTCGGGCGCATTGAGACCGGTGCCGACCGCGGTACCGCCGAGCGCGAGGCGCAGCAGGCCCGTGCGGCTGTGCTCGATCTCGCGGATGACCTCTTCGAGCATGGCGGCATACCCCGACCACTCCTGCCCGACAGTGAGCGGAACGGCGTCTTCGAGGTGGGTGCGGCCGATCTTCACGATGTCGTTCCAGAGCTTCGACTTCGTCGCGATCTCGGCGTGCAGAGCCTTCAGGCTCGGCAGCAGGCGGTCGTCGATCTCGGTGATCGCGGCGATGTGCATCGCGGTGGGAAAGGAGTCGTTGCTCGACTGCCCCATGTTCACGTCGTCGTTCGGGCCGACCGGCTCTTGGCTGCCGAGTTCGCCGCCGAGAAGCTGAATGGCTCGGTTAGAGAGCACCTCGTTGATGTTCATGTTGCTCTGCGTGCCCGACCCGGTCTGCCAGACGAAGAGCGGGAATTCGGTGTCGAGCTTGCCGGCGATGGTCTCGTCGGCGGCCTGCACGATCGCTTTCGCCTTCCAGTCGGCGAGGCGGCCCGCCTTCTGGTTCACGATCGCGGCGGCCTTCTTCACGATGCCGTAGGCACGGTACACCTCGATCGGCATGTGGTCGTTGCCGATCGAGAAGTGCTGCAGCGAGCGCTGTGTCTGCGCTCCCCAGTAACGGTTGGCCGGAACATCCACATTGCCCATGCTGTCGAATTCGACGCGTTGTCCCGTGGCATCGATACCGATCGCAACGTCGGTAAAAATCGGAGTCGTTGTCGTGGTCATTGCAACCTCCAAGGCTGGTCGAGCAGTGAGCGACCGGATGATCGTTCGTGCTCACGAACCTAAGAAGGCGGGGTCGTCGCGGCACTGAGCCGTTGTTTAGTCCTGCCTAGACATTCGTCGAGCGCGCCTGCGGGATAGTGCGTCAGGTGGCGACGGCGAGCTGACCGAGGGCGGATTGCGACTCGGGATCGGCACCCTGCCAGACGATCAGAACGTCGTTCGATCCGGCTGCGAGCTCGAGCAGCTGGTACCTGAGCGACAGTTCGCCCGCGAAGGGATGGGTCGCGCGCAGGGTGCCGTGCGGGCGCAGGACGCGCCGTTCGGCCGCCCACGCCGTCGCGAACTCGCGGCTCATCGTCGAGAGCTCGCCGACGATCTGCTCGAACTCCGCGTCATCCTCGTGCCATGCCAACGCCGCGTGCAGCGCAGCGACGACCTGGTAGCTCATGTCCTCAGCGCAGCGGTACTCGCGCTTGGGAATGACCTCGAGAAACATCTCGCGGGCGAGATTCACGCCCTGGCGAAGACTCGGAAAGAGCGCCTCGGCCAGTCGGCTCGAACCGGCGACGTTGAGATGACGGTCGATGAGCGTCGCCGCGACGCCGTCCCACGAGCGGAGGA
>JBEVDP010000534.1:0-7261 GCA_040513235.1 Acidimicrobiia bacterium
GGTCATCGGGAACGACACCCGCCTGCAAAGCCTGGATGCCGTCTCCGAGCCCGGGCCGCGTCGTCGGGTCCTGAGCGAAGCCGCGGACACCGCCCCCGAACGCACCCGGGAACGGCTGAGTCGTCGCGAGTGCCGAGTCGGTCGTACCGACACACGCCCGGTTCGCCGGTTGGCCGGCATCGGCGACTCCGGGCGTCAGCCCCAGCACCGCAATTACAGATATCGAAGACAGAGCGACAAAGCGCTTCATCGTTTCCCCCCTAGAGCACCGGGCGTCTCCCGCCGCATTCCGAGTCTTTCCTAGGGATCTGACGCTGTCGAGGGGCCGGTTAGCGCAGCAAGCCCTTGCCCGTCACCAGGGGCAGGTCGAGCGCCGACAGGAGGCCCGGCTCGGCTTCGCAAACCACGGGGATCGCGTTGACGATGCGGCCCGCGGTGCCGACGAGGCCGGCGGTGTTGTGGTCGCCGTCGTCACCCATCATCTGCAGGTCGAGGGTGTAGCTCGGATTGCCGGTGACGACGACGCGGTAGCCGCTGTGGCCCGCGGGCTGCGGCCAGTCGGGTGCGAGCGCGTCGTCGAGACGCGTCACATGCTCCAGCACGATGCGCGGCTCGCCGTCGACGATGCCCTGTACCTCGAAGCGCATCGCCGCGGTCGTTCCTGCTTCGACGACGCCAAACCCGAGGTCGATCTTGCGCGGCGCGGGTAATCGTTCGTGCACCTCGCGCAGCTCGTCGAGCTCGACGCCGAGGCCGGCCGCGAGTGCCTTCACCGTTCCTCCCCACGCGAACGACAACACGCCCGGGATCAAGAGGAGGGGCGTCGCGTCGAGTGCTTGGCCGAAGCCCATGGTGTCGAACAACACGGTCGGTTGTGCGTACGTCGCGTAGTTGACGATCTCCATCACTCGGAGCTGTGTCACGTATTCGCAGGTCCCGGTGAGCACGAGCGGCAGCACGTCGTTCGCCCAACCCGGATCGATGCCCGACGTGAAGCACGACACGCCGGCCGTCGCGCACGCGTCCTCGAGTGGCGCGCGCAAGTGCGGCGCGACGTGCTCGGGGAACACGAGCGGGACGACCGAGCTCGACACGATGTTCTTGCCCGACGCGGCGATCCGCGCCATGTCCTTGATGGCTTCGGTCGGTCGCGTGTCGGCCGTGGCGGTGTAGCACACGCAGTCGGCGTCGAGCGCGAGCAACGCGTCGGCGTCGTTGGTGGCGAACACTCCGGTCGGGCCGATGCCGCACAACTCGCCCGCGTCCTTGCCGGCCTTGTCGGCGCTGTGCACCCACAGCCCGACGAGTTCGAGATCCGGATGCTGCGCGATGAGTCGCAACGCATGGCGGCCGACGTTGCCCGTCGACCACTGGATGACGCGGTATGCCATCATTCTCCGCTCAGAGGGCCGCTCGGGCCCCGGCTCGGGAGGCGCAGGATACCTGCGCCACGAATCCTCGCCTCAGACGCGGCCGGTGGCGGCCGCGGCCTGTTCGGTCTCGACGAGGCGGCGCTCGACGATGTCGAGGCCACGGTCCCAGAACCCGGGGTCGGCGAGGTCGACGCCGACAATCTGGCCGAGTTCCTCGGGCGCCATCGAGCCGCCGGCCCGGAGCAGGTCGAGGTAGTGGGGGACGAAGTCCGGCCCCTGTTCCTCATATCGCGCGTAGACGGAGAGCGCGAGAAGCTGGCCGTAGGCGTACGCGTATACGTAGCCCGGCGTCCCGATGAAGTGCGGGATGTACGACCACCAGGTGCGGTAGCCCTCGGTCACCTCGACCGCGTCGCCGAGCATCGCGGTTTGCGACTCGGCCCACGCCTCGCCGATGCGCTCGACCGACAACTCACCTTCTTCGCGACGCGCCGTGTGGATCGCGTGCTCGAAGCGGTTCATCGCCGTCTGGCGGAACACCGTCGCGATCTGATCCTCCAGATTCGAGGCGAGGAGCGCGAGGCGCTCGTTCGGGTCGTCGATCACGCCGAGCAGTCGCCCGAAGGTCACGGTCTCGCCGAACACGGACGCGGTCTCCGCGAGCGTGAGCGGTGTCGTCTGGTGGAACGCACCTTGCGGACGGGCGAGGTACGCGTGGCAGCCGTGCCCGAGTTCGTGCGCGAGCGTCAGCACGTCGCGCCGCCGCGCGGTCCAGTTCAACAATACGTACGGGTGATGGGTGGGCACGGTGTACGCGCAGAACGCGCCCGGTCGCTTGCCCGGCCGCGCCGGCGCATCGATCCAGCCGTCGAAGAAGAGCCGGGCGGTGTCGGCGAGCTCGGGCGAGAACGATGCGTACGCGTCGAGGACGATGTCGGTCGCTTCGTTCCAGCCGATCTCGGAGTCGGTGTCGGCCACCGACGCCATGCGGTCGTAGTCGGCGAGGCGATCGATGCCGAGCAGGCGCGCCTTCAGCTTGTACCAGCGCTGCGGGATCTCGTAGCGGGATTGCACGGCCTCGACGAGCGCTTGTACCGAGTCGTCGGTCGCTTCGTTGGAGAGATTGCGGCTCGCGATCCAGGAGTCGTAGTGACGGAGCCGGTCGTCGGTGGCCTTGTCGGCGAGCAACGTGTTGAGCACGAACGCGCGTGTCCGCAAGTTCGGTTCCAGCGCGGCAGTGATGGCTTCGGCCGCCTCCTGACGTACCGCGCGGTCTGGCGCGTGCAAGCGGGCCAGGCCGGCTTCGAGCGGGAGCTCGGTGCCGTCGAGGGTCACCGAGATCGCCGAGACCTGTTCCTCGAACAGGCGTTGCCACGCACTTGCGCCCGTGACCGACTTCTCGGTGAGCACGATCTCCTCGGGCTCGGTGAGCAGGTGTGGCCGGTACCGGCGTGCGGCGCGCAAGTGATGGCGCGCGAAACCGAGCCGGTCGTCGGCGAGGAGGTGCTCGACGCGCTCGTCGGGGAGCGCCGCCCACTCCAACTCGAAGAACACCAACTGCGTCGCGATGGCAGTCGAGCGCTCTTCGACCATCTGCATCAGCGCGCCCCGCGCCGGGTCGGTGGTGTCAGTGCTGAACTGCAGCCCGGCGTAGTTGCCGGCCCGGCCGATCGCGTCGTTGAGGTCGACGAGTCTCGTGAGGAACTCGGCAAGCGCGCCGGCATCGAAGCTCGCGATCTGTTCCCGCGCGCCGACCAGTTCGGTCACGAGCTCGTCGGCGCGGGTGAGCAGTGCGTGGACTCCCGCTTCGCCGGGCTCGGGCAGCAACGTCTCGAGGTCCCAGGCGACGCCTTCGGCGGTCACGTCAGTGGTTGTCATACCGGCACGCTACCTATCTGTTGGAGGAACGAGAGCAGGCCGTCGACGAGGTCGTAGCCGGACACCTCGGCCACCGGGACCCAGCGCGCTTGCGCCGCGTCGTCGCCGGGCGTGAGTGCAGTCGGGCCGACGGGCGTGGCGTGGAAGTCGAGGATGACGAAGTGGTGACCCTCGTCGCGGGGTCGCTCGACCCAACCCGCCAACTCCCCCACCGCGACCTCGATGCCGGTCTCTTCTCGCACCTCTCGCGCCACGGCTTCGCGCAGCGATTCGCCGAACTCCACCTGACCGCCCGGCACCGCCCACTTCCCGATCTGCGGCGGTTGTCCCCGTCGCACGAGGAGCAGCGCGCCGTCGTGCACCACGATCCCGCTCGCGGCGACGACCGGACGCTCACTCATTGCTTTCCGCTCAGAGGGCCGCTCGGGCCCCGCTCGCTGCTCCGCGGGATACCCGCTCCGCGACGCTCGCTCATGTCTCCCGCTCGCTCATGTCAGGGGCTTGTACATGACGAGGGCCCGGGCGGTGAAGCCGTTGCGCTCGAAGAAGTTCTTGGCTTGGCGGTGCCCGGGCAATGCGACGGCGTCGATCCCCGCGCAGCCGGCGGCGCGCGCGTGGTCGACGAGTGCGGTCGCAATGGTCTCCCCCACCGCGACCGCCCGCGCTTCGGGTTCGACGAACAGGTCGCCGATCACTGCAAGGCGGGAGCTGTCGGCGAGGACCTCGATTTCCATGGTGCCGTAGCCGACGATGACACCGTCGATCGTCCCGACGACCACCGTCGCGTCGGCGCGGGCCAACAGCGCGGCGAATGCCGCCGCGTCGGGTTGCACGCGTGCGTCGCGGATCTCCCACAACGGTCCGCCCCGCATCTCGCGCAGCTCGGCGCGGAGCGCGTGCGCGAGTTCGACCAGCCGCTCGACGTCCGCGCCGGTCGCGGCCCGGGCCGGTTCCATCAGACAGGCGGCGCGGCCAGTTGATCGATCTTGCCGAGGATCGTGCGCCGGTTGCGGTGCGCAGTCTCGTAGTCGCGCACGACGTCGAGTTCGGCGGGCGCGAGGCCGATGAGGCGCTCCACGACCTGCGACGCCGAGAGCGCGTCGTAGCCGGGGATCGGGAGGTCCGCGCACGGCACCGCGGGCGGAGCGCCGTTCGCCGCCAGTGACACGACGGGTGGCACGGGCGTTGGCAACGCGGGCGCCGCGGCGGACGCGGGCGTGGGCGTGGGCTCCGGCTCGGGTGCACGTGAGAAGACGACAGTCCCGATGCGTTCGCGCAGCATGGGCAATCCGAAGGCGACAACAACCTGGCCCGTGCTGCGCGCCGTCGTGACGTGGCGCTCCAGCGACTCCCGCTTCTGGTCGACCTCGGCGCGTCCGCGTGCGACGAACGTCTCGATGACCGACGGCGCGGCCTCGACGAGGGACAGGCCCGCGCCGAGCGGCGCGAAGATGAGAACGTCCACGAGTCGGTTCGGCTGGGTCATCCCCGGTCTCCGGTCGGCGCGAGCGCGGCCACGGGTTCGGATTCGGTGTCCGAGTCTACGGACCTGGAGCGCCGGCGCAGCCAAGCGGCGGTGCCGAGGCAACCGGCGACGCCGAGTAACGCGACCAGAATGATCCAGTCGCCGAAGCGCACATACAGCGTCTCGCCGGTCGTCGTGATCACCGCGCCCTGGAGGACGGTGCGCTCGAACAACTCGGTACGCGCGAGGACGCGCCCGTCGGAGTCGATGAGCGCGCTGATCCCGGAGATGGCGGCGTGCACGACCGGCCGGCCGGTCTCGGCCGCGCGTATCTGGCCGAGGGCGACGTGCTGCGCCGAATTCGCCGAGCGCCGGTACGAGCGGTTGTTGGTCGACACCACGATTGTTTCCGCGCCTTCGTCGGCGACGAGCGGACGGATCTCGTACCCGAATGCCGACTCGAAGCAGATGACCGTCGCGACCTCGTGGCCGGCGATCTCGAACACACCCGAGCGATCGCCGGGCATGAAGTCGCGGGGGATCTCGTCGGGTGCGCCGGTCCATTCGAGCTGGTCGCGGAACTTCACGTACTCGCCGTAGGGAACGAGATGGCGCTTGGCGTAGGTGTCCTGGAGTTCGCCATCGGGCCCGTAGAGCAGATTCAGGTTCACCGCCCGGCCGTCCGGCGCGTCGACGACCGCGTTGGTGAGCACCCACGCGTCGTGCTCGCGAGCGACCGCGGCGAGTTGGCGGGCGAGTTCGGGATCGATGCGCGGGTCCGCGTCCATCGACGACTCGGGGAAGATGATCAGATCGACGGGGTCCTGGACCTGGGCCGCGAGCTCGAAGTGACTCGTCGGGAGGTAGCGGGCGTCCTTTTCGGCGGCAGTCAGGTCGCGGTTCTTGTCGTTGCCCTGGAGGATCGCGACCCGAAGCTCGCCGGTCGGTGTGATGTCGGGCCGGACGGCGAGGACGACGCCGGCGCCGACCATCACCGCGACGACACCGGCCAACGCCCGCAGCGTGTCGGTTCTCGTCAGCTGGGCTTGGGGTCCGCGCCGGACGAGATCGGCCAGGAGCGCGTTGATCGCGACCGCGAGGAACGATAGGAGGGGCAGACCGCCCACGCTGGCCAGGTCGCGTGCGATGCCGACGTCGTGGAATGCGTAGCCGACTTCACCCCACGAGAATCCTTCGAGCGGGGCGCGCGCCATGACGTACTCGAACAGGATCCACAGCGCCGCGGTGAGCCACGGTGAACGAAAGCCGCGGCTCGCGAACCAGCCGATGACCGCGCCCGTGGCGGCCCAGTACGCCGCGAGCAGGGCCACGAGCGGCACGATCGCGACTGCCCCGAAGTACCACGTCCAAGAGACCAGCCCGACGTAGTACGCGCACCCGGCGACGAACGCGAGCGCCGCATGCCGGCGGACCGATGTGTCGCGCCACGCGACGAACAGCGGGACGAGCGCGATGAGTGCGAGCAGGCCGAAATCGGCCGGGGGCCGCGCCAGTGCGAGCAGGATGCCCGAGCCGACCGCCGCGCCGTATCGACCGAGCGTGCCGCGCATGGGACCGCCCGCGCTCAGGCGCAGTCGCGGCAGAGCATTCGCTTCTCGTCGGCGAGTTGGTGGCGCGGGAGCACCAAGAAGCAGCTGGAGCAGAGGAACTCGCCCGGCCGGCGGGGCACGATCTTGGTCCCGCCCTCACCGCGGTCGTCGGGCTCTTCTTCGTCGTCGTCTTCGTCTTCGAGCCCGGCCGCCGCGGTGCGCTCGCGCAGCACCACGTCGAGGGCCTCCTCGACGTCGTCGGGATGCAGCTCCTCGTCGAGGTCGACGACGTCGTCGTCCTCGTCCTCCGCAGCCGCCGCTTCCTCTTCCGCGGCGACGGTTTCGAGCGCAACCGTTTCGGTCGCCTCGAGCGCATCGTCCTCGATCACCTCGTCGGCGTCGACGAGCAGGGCGGCGGCGTCGTCGTCTTCTTCTTCGAAGTCATCTTCGAGCGCGTCTTCGTCGATCTCGTCTTCTTCTTCGAGCTCGGGTTCGTCGTCGAAGTCGTCGTCGCTCATCAGCGGATGCCTTCGGTGGGGGGCGAGATCACTGGCCCCAGAACGTCGACAACGGTCGTCTTGTTCCGAGCGGGAGCCGAGAGGCCGCGGAGTATAGGCACAGCGAGGGTGGCGAGCGGTGCTCGGGAGGTGTCGGATCGGATCCTGAGGCGAGGATGATCGGCGCACGTATCGTGCGCCGCCCGAGGCGGGGCCCGAGCGGCCCTCGGAGCGGACAAACATCTAGGGTGCGGACGGCTCCAGGAGACCGTTGGGGCCGCTGGGTGGCCCGGCCGGCACTCGGCGGGCGGGTTATCGCAACGTTCTCTACTTGGACTCCTGGACAGCCGCCCGCGCCCCTCGTGACTAACCCACGCCTCCCTCACGGCTGCGAAACGTTCGGAACCGGTGCCCGTCGAGCCGAAGTTCCCGGCGCGACCGGGCCTCGAGGAAGGGCGTCGAGTATTCGGCCTCAGAATGCGGGAACTGTCAAGCGGG
>JBEVDP010000535.1:0-5490 GCA_040513235.1 Acidimicrobiia bacterium
ACGGGCTCGGGGAACGCGGCGTTATGGGTGCGCCTCCCCGAGCTGCTCGAGATGTCGGCCGCGGCCCTCGCGATCATCGGCGACTTCGTGCCCTTCGGCATCGGGCAGGCGCTCGGCAAGCGCGCCGGCGGCAACAGCCTCGACAACACGATGCGCGTCGCCCACCGCGTCCCCACCGAGTGGGTGCTCGCCGATGTCCGCATCCATGCCCTCGCCGACGGGTTCGGCCACGGTCTCGTCCATCTTTGGGCGGAAGACGGCACCCTGCTTGCCACCGCGAGCCAGTCGACAATCGTGCGAGCATGGAACGACGACCCCGAACAGGAGAGAGCATGAGCGAACGTCGCGAGGCCGGGGGCGGACCAGTATGAGCGTCCCGCAGCGGTATGGCATCACGTTCCCGTTCGACGGACTCTCACTGCTCGAGCAGCGGGAGATCGTCCAGGAGATCGCCGCGGTCGGCTACACCGACCTGTGGTCGGCGGAGTCGGGTGGCTACGACGCGTTCACGCCGCTCGTCGTCGCCGCGCAGTGGGCACCGTCGCTGCGGCTCGGCACCGCGATCGTGCCTGCGTATACGCGCGGCGCGCACACGCTCGCGTCGACCGTCGCGAGCGCGTGCCAAGCCGCACCCGGCCGCTTCGCCCTCGGGCTCGGGACGTCATCGAACGTCATCGTCGAGCGTTGGAACGGCATGAGCTTCGACAAGCCGTACCAGCGCATGCGCGATACGATCCGTTTCCTGCGCGCGGCGCTCTCCGGTGAGAAGGTCACCGAGGACTACGAGACGTTCTCCGTCAAAGGCTTCCGGCTCGGCATCACCGTTCCCGAACAGCCGCCGATCCTCGTCGCCGCGTTGCGCGAGGGCATGCTGCGGCTCGCGGGCCGCGAAGGCGATGGCGCGATCATCAACTGGCTCTCGGCCGACGACGTGAAGACCGTCGTACCCTTCGTTCGGGCCGGACGGGAGACGCAGGCGAAGCCGACCGGAGGGGAGGCGCAGCCGGAGTCGACCCGTGATGTCGAGATCGTCGCCCGCATCTTCGTGCTCCCGGTCGACGATGCGGGCATGGCGCGCGCGGTCGGCAAGCGCGCGATCGCTTCCTACCTCACGGTTCCGGTGTACGCGGCGTTCCACGAATGGCTCGGGCGCGGCGAGGAGCTCGCCGACCTGTGGCGGCTGTGGAAGGAAGGCGACCGTAAGGCTGCGGCCGAGAGCATTCCCGACCACGTCGTCGACCAGTTGCTCGTTTGGGGCAAGCCCGAGGCGTGCCGCGAACACTTGCAGCGGTACATCGACAACGGCGTCACCACACCCGCGCCGGCGCTGTTCTGCGGACCCGACCAGCTCAAGCCGGTGATCAACGCGCTCAAGCCCTAGCGGTCGCCGCTCCTGAGCGGCGCTACGCGGCGGGTTTCAGTTTGATGTCGTCGTGACGGACGCGCGCGAGGCGGACCGCGACGAGCGCGCGCACCATCCACCAACCCGGGTCCAACTCGCCGCGCCGCAATGAGAAGCGCGCCGACGTTGGCGCCGCGTGGTGGTTGTTGTGCAGGCCCTCGCCACCGGTGGCGAGCGCGAGGAGCTGCCCGTTCGTCGCCGAGTTCGAGTACGGCTGCTTGCCGACGTGGTGGCCGACCGCGTTGATGGCGCCCGAAAGCGTCAAGTACATGAGAGCGTGCAAGCCCGCGGCGAGGAACCCGACCCACATCGGGAAGCCGAGCGCGTACATCGTGACTACGAGGATGGCGATCCCGACGCTCAGGCCGACGAGCGAATAATCGAACGCGACCTTGTCCATCCAGTCGGCCGGGACATCGCGGCCGTACTTCCGCTTGGTCTCGGCGTCCTTGGCCGCCCGCCGGTACAGGCCGACATTGCCGAGCTGGACCCGCCAGAACCCGAGCACGACCGGGCTGTGCGGGTCGTCGCTGGTGTCAGTCGACGCGTGGTGCTTGCGGTGCACCGCGACCCACTCCCGAGGCCGCATCCCGGTGGTGATCCAGATGACGAAGCGGGACGGATACACGACCGCCGGATGCAGCGTCAGGGCCCGGTGGGCCAGCGCACGATGCAGGTAGACGGTGGTGGCGGCCGTGGCGGCCTGCGTGACGATGAACGCCGCAATGAAGGCCGCGAGAAGGTTCCAGAGCATTACCGGACAGCGTACTTACCTACCAGTCGGTAGGCTGCATCGCGTGGTCACGTGGTCCCCTCGTCCTACCGTGGTTTCATGGCTCTAGCTGATGACGATGGCGTTCTGACCACCAAGGAGCAAATCGTCACGGTCGCGCGCCGGCGCTTCGCGGACCATGGGTACGCGGGGACGAGCCTGACCGAGATCGCCGAGGAGGTCGGCATCCGGCGGCCAAGTCTGCTGTACCACTTCACGTCGAAGGAAGTGCTGTACCGCGCAGTGCTGTTCGAGTCGTTCGGGAACTGGGTGTCGCTCGTCGACCTCGCGACCGAAGGCCCGCGTGAAGGTTGGCCCCAGGTCGAACGCGTCGTGCGTGCCGCGTTCCGCTTCTTCGAAGAAGGCCCCGACTTCGTGCGACTGGTGCGCTGGGAAGCGCTCGAGGGCGGTCCGATCTTGCGCGACGAACTCGCCGTGCTGCTGCGCCCGTTGTTCGAACGCGGCGCTGCGTTCCTCGAACGCGAGATGGACGCGGGGCGGCTCCGGCGCTACGACGCCCGTCAGCTTCTGCTCACGGGCTACGGCGCGGTGCTGTCCTACTTGTCGGACGCGCCGCTCATGACCGGTTTGCTCGACCTCGATCCGTTGTCGCCCGAGGCATTGGCCACGCGCCGCGAACACGTCATCGACGTGCTCCACAACGCCATCGCCCCCTAGAAGCGCGCGAGTTCCAAGAACTGTGCGAGCACCGCCGGTTCACCGAACACGTCGACCGCGGGACGTTCGCGGCCCCAGATGAGCAGGAGCAGGTCGGACGCCGACCCGCGCGCGGCGACATCCCCCTTGGCGTGCTCGCGCGTCACGACGATGCCGTCCGGTTCGAGGCGCGCCAGCCACTCGCCGTCGCCGTCGGTGCAGTGCAGGTGAATCGACTCGCCGTTTCCGCGCACATCGGAGCCGGGGCGCACGGGAATCAGGTCGAAGAATTCTTGGATGCCGTCGACCGCGAGCTCGCGCTCGACCGGTACTTGGGTTCCGGCCGCGCCCTGCGCGTCGGTCCGGTGCACCGCAACCTCGTGCGCCATGCGGCGCGACCAGAAGCCGATTGTGTGATCGGGTGTCCACGTCCACACTTCGTCGCTCGGAGCGCACTTATCCAGCGCGTCGGCCAGTGCGTTGCACCCCTCGGCGAACCAAACGATTCGCGCCTCGGGCACGGGGGGATCGTCCATGCGCCAGTTGTGGTCGGGCTGCGCGCGGGTCTCGACGATGCTCGTAACCCAGTGCTGAACGCGGCCGATGTGCGACAGCAAATCGGCGATCGTCCACTCCGGGCACGACGGCACCACCGCGTCGAGCCCCGCATCGCGCGCCGCGGCCGCGAGGTCCTCGCCCTCCCACCGGATCGCGGCGACGTACTGCGCGTGTTCCATCAAGCCGACGCTACCTCGGCTTCCTCGAGGAGTTCCGGGCCGTTGTTGTCGGGCTTGTTGACGAGGAACGACACCGGCCACGCTTCGAACTCCTCGTTGGGCGCGGGCACAAGCAGCTTCTGCAGCGCGGCGACGTCGTTGAACTCGGGATCGAGCCAACGATCCCATTCCGATTCGGGCAAGACGACCGGCATTCGGTCGTGGAGGGGCGCAAGCACTTCGTTCGCATCGGTGGTGATGATCACGCAACTGCGGACGCGGGGGGCGTCGTCACCGATCTCCGGGTCGTGCCAGATCTCCCACAAGCCCGCGAACGCGAGCGGCTCGCCGTCGCGCCGCCGGATGAACCACGGCTGCTTCTTCCTCTGGCCGTCGATCGGTTGCCACTCGTAGAAGCCGTCGGCCGGAATGATCGCTCGGCGCTTCACGAACGCACGCTTGTACGCGGGCTTGGACGCAACCGTGTCGGCGCGCGCGTTGATCTGCTTGTCGCCGATCGCCAGGCTCTTCGCCCACGACGGCACGAGTCCCCAGCGCACGAGGTCGAGGACTCGCTTCCCGCGGCTCGTCGCCACGACCGGCACCTCCGCGCGCGGTGTGACGTTGTAGTCGGGCTCTTTCGTCTCGATCCGCACCTCTTCGACCGCGAAGCGCTCGGCGAGGATCGTCGGCGAGGACACCGTGACGTAACGACCACACATACAGGTGCGAGTCAAGCACCCCGGGGTTGACATCCGGGCGCCAGTTCCTCAGAATCAGACCGAACGGTCGGTTTTTTCTGAGGAGCCCGGATGAGCCCCACCAAGGGTGCAGCCACCAAGCAGCGGATCGTCGAACTGGCCGCACCCGTCTTCAATCAGCGCGGGTACGTCGGAGCTTCCATGCGCGACCTCGTCGATGCCACCGGGCTCGAAAAGGGCGGCATCTACAACCACTTCGGGTCGAAAGAGCAGCTCGCGCTCGACGTCTACGACTATGCGATGAACCTGGTCGAGGCCGAACTCGCCGCCTCGCAGCACGAGACCGACGACGCCATTGCGCGGCTTCGCGCCATGATCCGCACCTTCGCCACGACCGCTCGCGTCCCGGTCGTCGCCGGCGGGTGCCCGATCCTCAACACTGCGATCGAAGCCGACGACACCAACCCGGCGTTGAAAGACCGGGCCCGCCACTCGATGACACTGTGGCACCGGCTCATCGGCCGCATCGTGAAAGACGGCAAGGCCGCGGGCACGGTGCGCGCCGACGTCGACCCCTACGACCTCGCGTCACTCCTCACCGCGTCGCTGGAAGGTGGCGTGATGCTCTCGCGTCTCTACGACGACGGCGCATACATGGACCGCATCATCACCCACCTCATCGATCACATCGAAACCCTCCGTCCCCCCCGGAAGGAAATGTCATGACCGCACTCCCGATCTCCCAACGTCAAGAAGGCGTCCGCACGCGGACGATCACGTGGACCGATCCCGCGCGCGGGCGCTTCGCCCTCCGCGGCAAAGACGGTCTCGACCAACTCCGAGCGATTGCGCGCGGCGACGCCGCGCCGCCGCCCATCGCCGCAGTACTCGGGTTCGCTATCGATGAAGTCGAACGCGGTCGCATCGTGTTCTCCGTCGCGGCCGACGAGATGCACGAGAACCCGATGGGCACCATGCACGGCGGCGTCGTCGCCACACTCGTCGACAGCGCGATGGGTTGCGCGGTGTTCTCGATGTTGCCCGCCGGCACCGCGTACACGACGCTCGAGTTGAAGACGAGCTACGTCCGTCCGATCGTGCAGAACACCGGCGTCGTGCGCGCCGAAGGCCGCGTCATCCACATCGGTGGCCGCGTCGCCACAACCGAAGCACGCGTCTTCGATGCCGACGGCACGCTCTATGCGCACGCGACTTCGACCTGCTTGATCATGCGCCCGAAGG
>JBEVDP010000536.1:0-7112 GCA_040513235.1 Acidimicrobiia bacterium
ACGTGGCCGTCGAGCGACGCGAGCACTGCGTCGAGCGTGATCTCGTCACCGGCGACGACGGCGAGAGCACCGCACGGCAAGTTGCAGCCACCGCCGAGCTCGGCCAGGAAGGCCCGCTCGGCGCGAACGCCCCGATGCGCGATGGTGTCGTCGATGGCCCGCAGTTTTGCCGCGGTGGCCCGATCGTCGGTGCGGCACTCGACTGCAAGTGCGCCTTGCGCGACCTGCGGCAGCATGACCGCGGGTTCGAGCACATCCGTCGCGTGATCGGCCAGGTCGAGTCGCTGGAGTGCGGCGTACGCCACGACGACCGCGTCGAATCCTTCGGAATCTCGCTTCTTCAACCGCGTCTCGATATTGCCGCGCAGCGCGCCGAACGACAGGTCGGGCCGCTCGTGCGCGAGCTGCGCGCGGCGGCGCACCGAACCCGTGCCGATGAGCGCGCCAGTCGGCAACGCCGCGAGCGTCGCACCGACGAGCGCGTCGCGCGCGTCTGCCCGCTCGGGTATCGCCGCGAGCACGAGGCCGGCAGGGGTCACGGCGGGCAAGTCCTTGGCCGAGTGCACCGCGATGTCGGCGCGGCCGTGGAGCACAGCCTGTTGCACCTCTTTCACGAAGACGCCCTGACCGCCGATGAGATGCAGGTCAGACGTCTGGTCGGCGTCACCCGTTGTCCGCACGAACACGTATTCAACCGCACCACCGAGGCGCGCACCGACGCGCTCCGCCTGCCATTGCGCCAAGCGGCTCCCGCGTGTCGCGATGCGGACGGATCTACTCTTCATGTCCGCTCAGAGGCCGCTGGGGCCACGTCGCACGTGCGCCTCCGGCTTCGCGCGACTCAGTCAACAGGAAGGTCGAACAACGCGCCCAGCGCGTCGGCGTAGAAGTCGCCACGCGGGGTGCCTGCCGCGTCCTTCACCCGCACCGTCGGCTCGTGCAGCAGCTTGTTCACGATGCCGTGCGTCAACGCGTCGATCACCGCGCGGGTGTCGGCGTCGAGATCGGCGAGCTTGGCTGCGTACCGTTCGAGTTCGGTCCGGCGCACATCATCGGCGCGATCGCGCAGTGCGGTGACGAGCGGCGCCACACCCCGCGCGGCCCGCTCGACGCGGTAACGGTCAATTTCCGCGGCAAGGATCTCGCGCACGTTGCCGATCTCGGCCCGGCGCCGTTCGGCCGATCGCTGCGCGTAGTCCTTGAGATCGTCGAGGTCGAGCAGTGTGACGTCGTTGAGCTCGTGGACGCCGGGGTCGACATCACGCGGCAGGGCGACGTCGACGATCAGCAACGGCCGACTGTCGCGACACGCAATCACCATCTCGATCGTCGACCGCTCGACGAGCACTTCGCCGGACGCGGTCGAGGTCATCAGCACATCGACATCGACGAGTGTGTCGGCGATCTCGTGCAACGGGATCGCTTCGCCGCCCACCTTCCTCGCCAGCGCGAGCCCACGTTCGGGCGATCGGTTCGCGATCCAGATCTCGCCGACGCCGCGCGACCGCAGCGTCGCCGCAAGACCTTGGCCCATCTGGCCCGCCCCGACCACGAGCGCCTTGGCTCCGTCGAGATCGCCGAGATGTTCCGCGGCAACTGTGACTGCGGCCGCCGGGATCGACACCGGATGCCGGCCGATACCCGTCTCGGTGCGCACGCGCTTGCCCGACTCGACCGCGTGCCGGAAGAGTTGACCGAGCGACTGCAACGCGCTCCCTTCGCGCGTCGCAACATCCCACGCGTCCTTGACCTGCCCGAGGATCTCGCTCTCGCCGACGATCATCGAGTCGAGACCGGCCGCGACCGAGAACAAGTGCGTCACCGCCGCGTCGTCGTAATACGTGTAGAGATGGTCGGTGAAGTCGGCGGGATCGGCACCCGAGTATGCGGCGAGGAACTCGGCGACGTCGCCGACCGCGGCGTGAAAGCGAGTGCAAACCGCGTAGATTTCCGTGCGGTTGCACGTAGAGAGCACGACCGTCTCGAGCAGGTTCTCGCGAGCCGCGAGGTCGTGCAGCGCCTTCGGCAGTACGACTTCGGGAACCGTCATCCGCTCGAGGAGCTCGACGGGCACGGTGCGGTGGTTCAGTCCGACGACGATGAGAGACACGTGCTCAAGAGCTCCTTCGCCTCGTCGATTCGGCCCGCCCGGACGAGGTCAACGATGCCCGACCGGAATGCAGCTTGCCAATCCGCGTCCTCAGTCGAACGCCCGGACGCGCGCAATGCTTCCCGCGCCTCCGAGAGCAGGTCGAGCAGGGTCTCGTACTCAGGTCCCAACTCCTCGTCGAGCATCCGCCGTAGGTGCGCGGCAAGCGCCGGACTGCGGCCGCCCGTTCCGATCGCGACCACGAGATCGGAGCGGCGGACGACCGACATCAGCGTAAACGAGCAGTTGGCCGGATCGTCCGCACTGTTCACCCAAATCCGCCGCTCCTCGGCCGCGTCGTGAACGGCCTGGTTCACGGCAGGGTCGGCGGTGGCCGTGAGGGCGAGCCACGCACCGTCGAGGTCGGCGGCGGCGAAGGGCCGGAGGTGCACCTCGCATCGGCCCTGGTCGGCCCAACCCCGCACGTCGGCGCTCACCTCGGGCGCCACGACAACGACCTCGGCCCCGAGATCGAGCAGCGGTTCGATCTTGCGCCCGGCAATGCGTCCGGCCCCGACCACCACGACCCGCCGGCCCGCGACCAGCAGGTTCACCGGATAGCCCGAGAGCCCCGGCCGTCGGGTCATGATCCCCGCTCTGAGGGCCGCTCGGGCCCACTCGACGCCCGCGCGCCTTCGGCTTCGGGCGACTCGATGGATCCCCGCTCTGAGGGCCGCTCGATCACGACAACGCGCCGGCGGGCAGCCCCCGTCGCAGCTGGTAGAAGGACAGGATCTGCAACTCGATGGCGAGGTCGACCTTGCGCAGAGACACGCCTTCGGGGACGGTCAAAACGGTCGGCGCGAAGTTGAGAATCGACCGCACGCCGGCCGCGACCAGGCGATCCGCCATCTCCTGCGCGGCTGCAGCCGGCGTCGCGAGGATGGCGATCGCGATCTGACGTTCGGCGACGATGGTGTCGAGGTCGTCGATCGACTCGACGGCAAGGTCGGCGACGCTGCGGCCGACGAGCTGTGGGTCGGCGTCGACCACTGCCATCACTTGGAACCCGCGGGCACCGAAGCCGCGGTAGTTCGCGAGCGCCCGGCCGAGGTTTCCGACGCCGACGATCATGACCGGCCAGTCACGCGTGAGGCCGAGCTCGCGGCTGATCTCGTGCAGCAGATACTCGACGTCGTAACCGACGCCGCGGGTGCCGTACGAGCCCAGGTAGGACAGGTCTTTTCGCACCTTGGCGGCATTCACCCCGGCCAGTTCGGCCAGCCGTTCCGACGAGATGGTCGCGACCTGGCGCTCGGCCGTCTCGAGCAGCGCGCGGTAGTAGAGCGGGAGACGGGCCACCGTGGCCTCGGGGATCCTGCGGCGGGGCGTGTCGGCCATCGCACCCACCGTACTGACCTTGTGACCGGATTCTCAAAGTGTGGCGAGACCAATATTCAGCCCGGATCCGTCACGGTCAGCTCTCGGCGCAGGAGTTTCCCGGCGAACGAACGCGGGAGCTCGCTCACGACGTCGACGTGGGTGGGCAGCTTGTACCGAGCCAGGCGGCGGCCGGCGTGGCGCAGCAACTCCACCGGGTCGACCTCGGCGCCGGGCCGGGCGACCACATAGGCCACGACGGTCTCGCCGGTACGCGGGTGCGAGGCGCCGACGACCGCAACGTCGGCCACGGCCGGATGGCTGGCGATGGCGTCCTCGACCTCGCCGGGATACACGTTGAAACCCGAGACGATGATGACTTCTTTGGCCCGTTCGACGAGTCGGAGCCAGCCGTCGGCCTCGGCGACGGCGATATCGCCGGTACGCAACCACCCGTCGGCCGTGAGCACCGTCGCGGTCGCGACCGCGTCGTCGAAGTAACCGGGGAACACGTTCGCACCGCGCACGAGGATCTCACCGGGATCGCCGTCGAGCGCGTCTTCACCGTCGCGGTCGACGAGCCGCACCTCGACGCCGGGGAGTGGCGGTCCGATCGAACCGGGGCGCGGTTCGGGGGCGACCGCGCTCGTCGACACAACGGGTGATGCTTCGGTAAGCCCGTAGCCCTCGTGCACGTGCACACCGAAGCGGTCGTGCATTTGGCGCGCGGTTTCATCGGGCAGCGCGGCCGCGCCCGACACGCACAGCCGCACGCCCGCGAAGGCATCACTCGGCGCCGCGGACTCGGGAAGACCGCACCAGGCCGCATAGATGGCGGGCACTGCGGCAATCACGCTGACGTTGTCGTTGCGCACGCGGGCGACGGTCTCGGTCGGATGGAAATGCGAAACCAGCGAGACCGCCGCGCCGGCCATCAGCGCGAGATCGAGCACGACGTTCAATCCGAAAATGTGGAAGAACGGCAGCACGCCGAGCGCGACATCGTCGGCGCGGATCTGCAACCCGGGATGGCCTTGCATCTGCTCGAGGTTCGCGAGCAGCGAACCGTGCGTGAGCATCGCGGCCTTCGGCGGTCCGGCAGTGCCCGCGGTGAAGAGCAGCACTGCGAGATCGTCGGCCGCGCGCGCCACCGGTGGCCGGGTGTCGGTCGCGTCGCCCGCTTCCGCGTCGAGGACGAACACAGCCATCGGCGCGTCGCATTGCGTACTCGCGCGCCGCGCCAAATCCGCGTACTCGCTCGACGCGAGCAACAATGCCGGCGCGACGACGCTCAATTCGCGTGCGAGTTCTTGAGACGGCGCCGCGGGATTCAACGGCACCGCAACCGCGCCGGCCGCGAGCGTGCCGAGGTACGCGGTGACGAACGCGGGTTCGTTCCCGGCGATGAGCGCGACCCTGTCGCCGATGGAGACACGGTCGCCGACCAGGGCCGCGGCGTGCGCGGCCCGGGCCGCGACCTCGCCGTGGGAAACCGTCGCGCCGGCGCCCACGAGGGCCGGACGGTCGGGGGTCGTGGCGGCGACACCCAGCAGCGCAGCGACGAGGTTCATCGGGCCGGGAGGCTACGCCCCTTGTCGCCGGCAGTCTCGTGGACGAAACACTGCGTCAATTGGCTTGGAAGACGAACTGGACGAGGGCGGCCGCGAGGATCAGCACGACCAGGACGGCCAGCACGATGCTGGTTCCCCACCTCATTCGCCAAACCTCACTCTGCGGTCACCTGGATGCGACGGCGGGGATCGACGACGAGGTTGACGGCGCTGCCCGCGCGTAGCTTCAACTCGGCTGCCGCCGACCGGCGGTCGTACGCGAGCGCGCAGGTTCCATACGAATCGACGATCAGCACGAGCTCTGACGCCTTTGCGTCGGCAAAGGTGTGCACCCAGCGGGCCCGTCGGCCCGTGTCGCCAAAACGCACCTCGAGGTTGTCGCCCGGCGCCGCGCCGGCCGCCAGGAGCAACTCGGGGTCGACATTGAGCTGGCAGTTGCCGAACCGATCGACCCACAACACCTCGCCGCGGATCGTCGCGTCCTCGACCTCGGGCAGCGGGATGATGCCGGGGGCCAGCGAAACCGGATCGACCTCGTCGCCGAGCGCGAGCAGATCGACGCCGTTGGCAAGGTGAGCCGCGGCGGGCGCCATCACGTCGCGGCCCGCGAACGTCGGACCCGGCGAAGGCAGCTGGTACTCGCGGTTCGTCAGCGCGACGACTCGAGTCGGACCGCCGAGCATGGCAACCGCCGGTGCGAGCAAACCGTTGTCAGGCCCGACGAAACAGCCGTGCTCGACCTCGACCGCGATGCAACGGCGGTCGGTGCCGACGCCCGGATCGACGACTGCGAGCACGACACCCTCGGGGAGGTACTGCACCGCCCGCACGAGCGCGAGTCCACCCGCGCGGATGTCGAACGCCGCCACGTCGTGGGTGATGTCGACAATCCCGAGATGCGGGGCGACATCGAGCATGACGGCATGACACACGCCGACGAACTCGTCAGTACGCCCGTAGTCCGAGAGAAACGAAACGAAGCGGAACCGGGGCGTCACTAGGTGTTGCTACCGGTCCGACTTCGAAAAGCCCGATCTGCGCCGGGCTCAGCCCGCTTGGGTGTACCGCGACGCGAGATACGCGTCCACGTCCGCTTCGGAAACCCGGAACGACCGCCCCACACGTACCGCCGGCAAGTCTCCGGCCTTGATCAGCCGGTAGACCGTCATCGACGACACTCGCATCAGATCTGCCACTTCCTGCACTGTCAGAAAGCGCGCCTTGCTCAGCTCTTGCGCCACGCGGAACTCCCTACTCCTCCGCTTCGAAGGCGACCCTACGCCGCTGCGGCAGAAGTTGTCGAGCGTGGTTTCCGAGGTGTGTGTGACGTCACAGTGCGCGATCGATTGGCGCCGAACGGGACGAAACCCCCGCCTCGAGGACGCTCACCAATCGGGCCGTAGGCCCGAGACGCCCGGGTGGACGGGTACCACGGGTGCCCGAACCGGGCCGTGGACAGCGAGGGCCGGCTCCAGGTGGTCGAGGCCCGCGCCGGCGACGACCTCGAGCCCGGCCGCGGCGGCGGCGACGGATTGCGGTTCGTCGGGGCGTCTCCAGGCGCGGCGGCCGATTACGAGCTCTGACGACCGAGCTCTCGCGACCGTTCCGTCGCGGCCACCACCGCGTCGACGAACGCGGCCCGTACCGCGCGCATCTCGAGTGCTCGCAGCCCCGCGGCCGTCGTTCCGCCGGGCGACGTGACCGCCGCGCGCAAGGCTTCCGGGCCGTCGTCGCTCCGCGCGAGCAGGGTCGCCGAACCGAGCAGTGTCTGCGCGACCAACTGCGCCGCGACGGGGCGGGGCAGACCGACGAGCAGGCCGGCTTCGATGAGCGCTTCGGCGACGAGCATCACGTACGCGGGCCCGGAACCCGACAGGCCGGTGACGGCGTCGAGTTCGTGCTCCCGCACGCGCACCACGATGCCGACCGCTCCGAGCAACCGCTCGGCAAGGTCGAGGTGGTCGTCGGTAGCCGACGCGCCGGGTGCGATCGCCGACGCGCCGAGCCCGACCAGCGCCGGCGTGTTCGGCATCGCCCGCACGACCGGACGGCCGGGTACGCACGCTTCGAGC
>JBEVDP010000537.1:0-3696 GCA_040513235.1 Acidimicrobiia bacterium
CACGTCGACACTCTCGTCGTGGAGCCCGATGCCGTGCGAAGGCCCGATCGCATGGACGTTCACGATCGCCACGCTCCGGTCGCCGACGCGAACCGACGCCGCCATTGTCGGCCAGCCCTCCGTGAACGCGATGCGCGGTCGGCTCAGCGGCAGCCGGGAGTAGATGCCCATGCCACTCCCGCGGTCGTCCCGCTGCCGCACGAATGAGAACCGGTACTCGCGTTCGACGCCGGTCGCGCGGAACGCGTCCACCCACTCGGGCGTGAGCTCCTGCACCAGCAGGAGATCGGCGTCCGTCGCGAGCAGTTCGGTCGCGAGCAACTCCTTTGTCGGGTTCGAGTTCCGCAAGTTCGCGCTGACGGCCCGCAACTCCACGGCAGTCTGCGCCACCGAGTCCGCACTCCCGATCGTGGGCGCGACCGCCCATATGTGGAACGCGACGATCGCGGTCGCAACGATCGCCAGTGTCAGCCGCCGAAAGCACCACGCGCTCGCGGCGACGACGTATGCCGGCAGGAACAGGAGCGGTGTCTGCGCGTTGATCGACGCGAGGTAGGCGTTGTCGTCCCACGCCACGAAGCGCGCCAGCACGAGCGCGGCGAGCACGCCGGTGACAATCCACACCGGCACCAAGAGCAACCGCCCGACGGAACCTGCATGAGTCATCCGCGCCACGCGAGGGATTCTCACGCGGGTTCGGCGCGAAACGGGCGCGCAACGGCCCCGTCATCCCGGGGGGCGGGTTGCATGACGGGGCCGTTGGGCGGTGGTGACCGCTGGTGGAGCGTCTACAGCTCGGCGTCGGCGTCCTCGGCCCCTTCGACTTCATCGAGCACGATCTCGACGTCGTTGATGCCGGACGCGACCTTGATCTTCTCGGAGATCTCGACCATCAGATCGACGTTCTCGGCCAGGAAGCTCTTCACGTTCTCCCGGCCTTGCCCGAGCTGTTCGCCCTCGTAGGTGAACCACGCCCCCGACTTCTTCACGATGCCGAGATCGACGCCGACGTCGAGCAGCGAGCCCTCACGGCTGATGCCCTTGCCGTACATGATGTCGAATTCGGCCTGGCGGAATGGCGGCGCGCAGTTGTGGACGACGACACCGTCTGCGACGAAGTTGTGCAACTCCTCGACCTCGATGTCGTAGGTGGCCTTCCGCTGCGCGGGAAGCACTTCCTCGATGCGGGCGTAGTGCAGTTCCTCGGCAAGCACCTCGCGGAGAAAACCGCTGTCGAGGGCGTCCGCGAGCTGCGCGACCCGATCACGACGCAAGCGCGACGGGCCGAGCACCTGCCGCATGCCACCACGACCGTCGTCACGAGCGAGAAGCTGCGCGGCGAACTGCGCGGTCACGCCGTGGGCACGCAGGTACCCGAGCACCGGCTCGGTGACCGTCGCAGGCAGGTAGTTCGACTGCGAACCTCGATGGGCGGCGCGATCCACGCGGTCGACTTCCTTGCGAAGCACCGTGCCGCGAGGACCCCACGTAGGGATGGCATCGGCGAAACGAGCGACGTTGTCGATCCCGCTGATGCGCACCTCAAAGCACCGACGCGTGCCGCGCACCTGCCGGCCGTTGATCAGGCTCGGCCGCTTCGTCGTCGGGTCGTAGCCACGGACGGAACTCCAGATGCCGAAGCGGAGTAGCAGCCAGTGGATCTGGTGCGCGAGCTGCTCGGAGGTCGACACGAATCCGCATCGCAGCGCGCCCGTGTGCTCCGCGGTGACGTAGCCGTCGGTCTCGAGCAAGCCGAACAGCACGTTTGCGACGACCGCGCGCGAGATGTCGGGCGTGAAGAACTCGGGCGGGAGGAGCTTCTCGGGAGCGAGTTTGCCCCAGATTCCCGCGGCCCTGGCCAGCTCGAGGACGCCGTTGCGCTCCCCGATGCGGTGCGAGAACGAAGTCTCGATCCCGCGATGGCGCGCCTTGCACCCGAGCGTGGCGGCAATCGCGACCGCGTCCTCCTGGAGTGACTCCTGGACGTTGATGAAGGCGATCGGCGTCTTTCCACCGACGTAGCCGTCACCGACGAGATATCCGAGCAGCCGCGCGTGATCAGGGCTCATCGGCTCGCGATCACCAAAACTCCCGACGACCCGGGGACGAGCGACGACGTCGCCTGTCGCGAGTGCGCCGGCTTCCCGCCAGCCGTCGTCGGTCAGGACCCGGTGATCGGGCGTGACCCACAGTTCGGTGCCGTCACGCAGGCGCAGCCCGATGACGTCCTGCTCGCCCTGGTCCATGCGCGTCACGATGCGTCGGACGTGCAGATGACCCGCTTTGTCGGCGGCGACCACCGCCGATCCGGCATAGTTGTGCACGACGTCTTCGATGGGATGCGTGAGGCCAGTGGTCGGATCGAACACCATCGTGCCGGCGGCGGCGCACTTGTTCTTCACGACCTTCACTCGGGTCCGGTTGCCCACGACCTCGGCTCCGTCCTTGATGGACTCCACCCGGCGGATGTCGAGCCGCACCGACGCGTAGAACTTCAGCGCGCGGCCGCCCGGGGTGGTCTCGGGATTCCCGAAAACTATGCCGATCTTTTCCCGCAACTGGTTGATGAAGACCGCGATCGTGCGCGACTTGTTGAGGTTGCCGGTGAGCTTGCGCAACGCCTGGCTCATGAGCCGGGCCTGCAACCCCATGTGCGAGTCGCCCATCTCGCCTTCGATCTCGGCCCGGGGCACGAGCGCGGCGACCGAGTCGATCACCAGCACGTCGAGCGCTCCCGAACGGATCAGCATGTCGGCGATCTCGAGCGCCTGCTCGCCCGTGTCGGGCTGGCTTATGAGCAACTCGTCGACGTTGACCCCGATGGCATTCGCATACACCGGGTCCATCGCGTGCTCGGCGTCGATGTACGCGCACACGCCCCCGTTGCGTTGCGCCTCGGCGACGACATGCATGGCGAGCGTCGACTTGCCCGACGACTCGGGGCCGAAGATCTCGACGATCCTTCCCCGTGGCAAGCCGCCGATCCCGAGTGCGAGGTCGAGGGCGAGTGCACCGGTGGGGATGGCCTCCACGCCGACGTTCCCGCGTTCCCCGAGCTTCATGATCGAACCCTTACCGAATTGCTTCTCGATCTGGCCCAGAGCCATTTCGAGGGCCTTGTCCCGGTCCACCGTGGAACCCCTCTCTGCCGATGCGGCGATTGTCGTTTCGGTCGGGGGAAGCGCTGGGAGCAACGTAACGACGGGGTGAGACAACTAACTCCTGGCTTGGTTGGCGCAGTGCGAGCCCCCCGGCGAATCACACGCGTGTGAGCACACTAATACGAACACCCGTTCGGGACAACCATTTCCGCTCAGCGGAAGAGCCTGAGGCGAGGAATTGCCGGCGCACGTATCGTGCGCCGCCCGAGCCGGGGCCCGAGCGGCCCTCTGAGCGGAAGAAGCGCGACTCGGAACGAGCGCAGACGTGGCACCGTTGTAGGGCACGACCGGAAAGGACCCTCGTTGACCTCGACCATCCGCCTCGGCCGCATCCGCGGCATCGAGATCGGTATCCACTGGAGCCTGCTCCTCATCGGGGGCCTGCTCGCGTACACCCTCGCTACGAGCGTGCTCCCCGACCTCGAACCCGACGCCGGCGGCTCCTATTGGGCGGCCGCGATCCTCGCCACCGCCATGTTCTTCGCCTCGGTTCTCGCTCATGAGCTCGCGCACTCGTTCGTCGCGCAACGCCGCG
>JBEVDP010000538.1:0-5135 GCA_040513235.1 Acidimicrobiia bacterium
CGCGGTACCGTCCGGACCACGACGCTCCAGGCGATCCCCGTCGAAGAGCTGATCGCCGCGCTCAAGGACTGATGACGGGCACGTCCTTGGGGTCGGCTCCGCCTCCGCCTCCCCTCCGGTCGGCTCCGGCTGCGTCTCCTTGAAGACCACATCGCTGTGATTCCGGCCGCTAGATTGGGCGGGTGCCGTACGAGGTGACGACGCCGGTCTTCGAGGGCCCTTTCGACCTCTTGCTGCACTTGATTCTGAAGGAGGAAGTCGACCTCTGGGAGATCTCGCTCGCCCGGATCGTCGACGCCTTTTGTGCCGAGGTCGACAAGATGGAGCGGGTCGACCTCGACAGTGCGACCGAGTTCCTGCTGATCGCGGCGACGCTGGTCGAGCTCAAGGCCCGGCGCCTGCTCCCCGGCCGCGACGACATCGAGCTCGACGAGGAGCTGCTTCGCTTCGAGACCCGCGACCTCCTGCTCGCGCGCCTGCTCGAGTGCAAGACGTTCCAAGACGCCGCCCGGGTGCTCAACACGCGCCTCGCCGACGCAAGTCGCAGCGTCGCGCGCAGCGCCGGTCCCGAGGAGCCCTTCTGCTCGCTCGCTCCGGACCCGCTCGAACGGGTCTCACTCGACGCGTTCCTCGCGGCGGCGCGCAAGGGACTTGCGCCCAAGGTCGAGCCCGAGGTCAACACCGAGCACATCGCGCCGATCCGGGCCAGCGTCCGCGATGCGATCGAGACGGTCTTCGCGCTCCTGCCGGCGTCCGGCACGGTGAGCTTCCGCGACCTGACGATCGGCGCGGGCGCCAAGCTCGAAGTGATCGTGCGGTTCCTCGCGGTGCTCGAGCTGTACAAGCAGGGAGTCGTCGACCTCGACCAGGCGGAGAGCTTCGGCGAGTTGCTCGTACGGCCGCTCGCGGCGGGTGAACGGGTCGCGCTCGATGTCGCGTCGCTCGAGGAATGGGGCGACGAACCGACCGTGGATCCCACGACGACCGACGACGCCGACGGCGCCGTGATCGGGGAGCACATGTGACGGGGCAACGGAGCGACAGCGATCAGGAGGCTTGCCAGGCCATCGAAGCAGTCGTGATGGCTGCCACCGAGCCGGTGCCGCCGAGCGTGCTCGCCCAACTCGTCGAGCTGCCGCACGCGCGAGTCGAGGAGCTGTGCGACGAACTCGTCGCCGAGTACGCGCGCGGCCAGCGCGGCTTCACGATCGCGCGCGTCGCGGGCGGCTACCGCTTCCAGACTCATCCCGACGCGTTCCCGTTCGTCGAGAGGTTCGTGCTCGACGGCCAGACCGCGCGCTTGTCGGGTCCGTCCCTCGAAACGCTGTCAATCGTCGCGTACAAGCAGCCGGTGTCACGCGCGCAGCTGTCGGCCATCCGCGGCGTCAACGTCGACGCGACGCTCAAGACGTTGCTGGCGCGCGGGTACGTTGAAGAAGTTGGCCACGAACCCACGCTCGGTAGCCCGGTGCTGTTCGGGACCACGACCATGTTCCTCGAGCGACTCGGCATCGACTCGCTCGACCAGCTTCCGTCGCTCGTCGACTTCGTGCCCGACGCGTCGGTGGTCGACGCACTCGAGCGCGGTTTACGCATCCCCGGCGAGACGCCGTCCGCAGCGGTGCCCGAGGATCCGGAGCCGGCCGACCTCGCGGCGGAGCTCCAGGCCGGCGTCGACGAGTAGCGCGCCGTGTCCGAAACGGACGCGGGCGTTCGCTTGCAGAAGGTCTTGGCCCGCGCCGGCATCGGATCACGCCGCGTGAGCGAGGAGCTGATCGCGGCGGGCCGCGTCGTCGTCGACGGTGCGCCCGCGGTGCTCGGCCAGCGCATCGATCCTGCGCGGGCGCACGTGAGCGTCGACGGGATCCCGGTCGTCACCGACACGACGTTGGTGCATTGGTTGCTGAACAAGCCCGACGACGTGGTGACGACCGCGAGCGATCCGCAGGGCCGGAGCACGGTGCTCGACCTCGTACCCGACGAGCCGCGGGTGTTCCCGGTCGGCCGGCTCGATCGCGGCACTGAGGGGCTGTTGATCCTCACCAACGACGGCGAGCTCGCGCAGTTGTTGACGCATCCGCGCCACGGCGTCGAAAAGGAGTACCTCGCGGAAGTCGACGGCGTGCCCGCGCCGGGCGCGCTCAAGCGGCTCCGAGAGGGGGTCGAGCTCGACGACGGCCCGACCCAGCCCGCGCGCGTCAGCCTCGTCCAACCCGCGAACGATCGCGCGTCGGCGCTCGTCGAGATCGTCGTGAAGGAAGGGCGCAAGCGCATGGTGCGCCGCATGTGCAGCGAGGTCGGCCATCCCGTGCGCCGTCTCGTCCGCACTCGCATCGGGCCACTTACCGATCGATCCCTCGCCCCGGGCGCGTGGCGAGTGCTCGCGCCCGCCGAAGTGCGCGCGCTGTACGCCGCGGCGCTCGGCGATGACACAATCGACCCCGACTAACCTCCCCGGCCGTGAAGATGCTTGCCCTGCGGGGCGCGACCACGTGCGACGAGGACACGAAAGCCGAGATCGAGGTGAAGACGCAGCGCCTGGTGCGGGAGATGCTCGAGCGCAACGCGATCACGCACGACGACATCGTGAGCATCCTGTTCACCGCGACCGACGATCTCACCGCCGAGTTCCCCGCGACGGCGGCGCGGGCGCTGGGCCTTGGCGACGTGCCCTTGATCTGTGCTCGCGAGCTCGGCATCGCGCACGGCAAGCCGCGCTGTATCCGTGTGCTCATGCATTTCGAAGGCACGCAGGAGCGATCCTTGCTGCACCATGTGTACCTGGAAGGTGCTCGAACGCTGCGCGACGACTTGCCGGAGTAGTGGCATGACGGTGCGCGTCGCGGTGATCGGAACCGGGTTGATCGGAGGGTCGATCGGGCTCGCGCTCGCCCGCCTGGGTCACCCAGTCGTCGGCTACGACTGCGATACCGAACGCGTCGAGCGGGCCAAGGCCGTAGGCGCAGTCACTGAGATCGCGGGCTCGATCGAGGACGCGGGGCGCGGCGCGGCGGTCGCGGTCATCGCGGTGCCCGTCGGTCAGGTCGTCGACGCCGCGATCGCGGCGCTCGATGCAGGCGCGGCAGTCGTCACCGACGTCGGCTCGGTGAAAGGGCCGGTGGTTGCCGCAGTGGAAGCGGCGCGCCGCGACGCGGCTGCCCGATTTGTCGGCGGCCATCCGATGGCCGGATCCGAACAAGAGGGCGTCGACGGGGCCGACGCCGACCTGTTCGTCGGGGCGACATGGGTGCTCACGCCGACGCCGGCCACGGATGCAACGGCGTACACGCAGTTGCGCGCGTTGATCCGCGACGTCGGCGCCGAGGTCGTGACGGTGACGCCGGAGCATCACGACGTGCTGGTCGCGCTCGTGAGTCACGTCCCCCAGCTCGCGGCGAGCACGTTGATGGACGTCGCGACCGCGCACGAGGAGGAGCACCGGACGCTGTTGCGCCTCGCGGCCGGCGGGTTCCGCGACATGACCCGCATCGCGGCTGGGCATCCCGGGATCTGGCCCGACATCCTGACGACCAACCGCGAGGCCGTGCTCGATGCCCTCGATGCGTACCTCGCCGCGCTCGGCCGGGCGCGCGAACTCGTCGCGCAGGCCGACGACAGCGCGCTCCTTGCGTTGCTCGATCGGGCCCGGGCCGCGCGTCGGAGCCTTCCTGTCGGTGCGTCCCTGGACATGCCGCTCGTGGAGCTGCGCGTTCCCGTTCCCGACCGTCCGGGTGTGATCGCCGAGGTCACGACGCTCGCGGGCCGGCTCGGGGTGAACGTCGCCGACCTCGAGATCGCGCACTCGATGGAGGGTGGCGCCGGCGTGATGCTCCTCGTTGTCGCCGCCGCCGATGCGGCGCGCTACGAAGAGGGCTTGCACGAACTCGGATATCACACGAGCCGCCGGGAACTGCCGTGACCCAGACCGCCGATACCTTGCCCGCCGAAGTCGCGTTCGGCGGCCGGCGCGCGTTGCGGGGCCGTTTGCGGGTCCCGGGCGACAAGTCGATCTCGCACCGCGCGCTCCTGTTCGCCGCGCTCGCGACCGGCCCCAGCACCGTCTCTCACCTCGCCACCGGCGAAGACGTGCACGCGACGCGTACCACACTCGAACAGCTCGGCGTGAAGGTGCGCGAGAACGACGGCGTGTGCACGATCTTCGGCGGCGGAGCGGCGGCGCTGCGGGAGCCCGACGCGGTACTCGACTGCGGCAACTCGGGGACGACGATCCGCATCCTCGCCGGCATCCTCGCCGGCCGCCCGATCTTGACGATTCTCACAGGCGACGCGTCCTTGCACGACCGCCCGATGGCCCGGGTCGTCGAACCGTTGCGGGCGATGGGTGCGACGATCGACGGCCGCGCCGACGGTACGCGCGCTCCGCTCGTCATCCGCGGCGGCGACCTGCACGGGATGCGACACGAGGTTGCCGTCGCCAGCGCGCAGGTGAAGTCGGCGATCGTCATGGCCGGCCTTCAGGCGGATGGGACGACCGAGGTCGTGCTGCCGGCGCAGTCGCGTGACCACACTGAAAGGATGCTCGCCGCGCTCGGCGCACCCGTTGAGGTCGACGGCCTCGCGGTCCGCATGCGTGCCGGGAGGCCGGAACCCTTCGAGCTCGCGGTCCCGGGCGATCCCTCTTCCGCGGCGTTCTTCGTCGTCGCGGCAACGATCACGCCCGGCTCCGAGATCGTGCTCGAGGACGTGTCGTGCAACCCCACCCGGCTCGGCTTCGTCGACGTGTTGCGCCGCATGGGTGCCGACATCACGATCGAACTGCAGGGCGAACGGTGCGGCGAACCCGTCGGCGATCTGATCGTGCGGTCGCCGGCCCTCGGGGCGACGTCGTTCGGGGGCGACGAGATCCCCACTGTGCTCGACGTGGTGCCGGCGCTCGCGATCGCCGCCGCATTCGCCGACGGCGTCACCGAGATCCGAGATGCGGCGGAGCTCACCGTGAAGGAGAGCAATCGCATCGGGACGCTGAACCAGGAGCTCACCGAACTCGGGATCGGAGTGGAACCGCGGCCCGACGGCCTGGTGATCCGCGGTGGTCCGGCACGCGCCGCATCGCTCAAGAGCCACGGCGATCACCGCATTGCGATGGCAGCCGCGATCGCCGCCAACGCGATCGA
>JBEVDP010000539.1:0-8626 GCA_040513235.1 Acidimicrobiia bacterium
TCCGGCGCAGTCGGCTCCGGCGCAGTCGGCTTCGGCTTCGGCTCCGGCGCAGTCGGCTTCGGCGCAGTCGGCTTCGGCGCAGTCGGCTTCGCATCGGCGCTCGGGGCCGCGGCCGCCGCAACTTCGGTCTCGACGACCGCGGTCGTGGGCTTCTGGCGTTCGCCCGCGTGGGCAGGGGCGGCCATTACGAGGCACGCGAACACTGGCGCCGCGAGGGCCCACCCGAAACGAAAACCTGCAGCCATCAACCGAACCCGACGGAAGAGTGCCTCGGCTGGGCCTCCCTGTAAATGGGCAAGGGCGAATTCCGTCGAAAATTTGCGTTGCGTCGCGCAAGGTGTCACTCGCCCGCCGATCCTCGGTGCGTCTCGGATTCGCGCGCACGAGGCGAATTGCGTGCTCTCCGGTGTTACAGCTGCATCGACTTGATCTCGAGGAACTCTTCGAAACCGTGCGTGCCGTACTCGCGGCCGTACCCGGACTGCTTGTAGCCACCGAAGGGCGCGTTCGGGTTGAACGCGCCACCGTTCACTTCGATCTGGCCGGTGCGGATACGACGGGCCACGCGCTTGGCGCGTTCGGCATCCGCGCTCCACACGCCACCCGACAAGCCGTAGTCAGTGTCGTTGGCGATGCGGACCGCGTCCTCTTCGTCCTGGTACGGAAGGATGGAGAGCACGGGACCGAAGATCTCCTCGCGCGCGATCGTCATCTCGTTCGACACGTTCGAGAACACCGTCGGTCGCACGAAATACCCCTGGTCGAGGCCTTCGGGCTTGCCGGTACCGCCGGTGACGAGCTTCGCGCCTTCGTCGATGCCCTTTTGGATGTAGCCGTTCACGCGGTCGACCTGCGCCTGCGACGAGAGCGGGCCGAGCGACGCACCTTCGGCGAACGGGTCGCCGGGCTGGTACTTCGCCTCGACCTCTTCGGCGGCGATGCGCTCGGCGTCGGCCACGCGACTGGTCGGGACGAGCATGCGGGTGAGCGCACTGCACGTCTGACCCGAGTTCAAGTAGCACTTCTGGATACCGTCGCGCACCGCGCGGTCGAAGGCGGCGTCATCGAGGTCGTCGAGCAGGATGTTCGCCGACTTGCCACCGAGCTCCAACGCAACGCGCTTCAGCGTTTGTGACGCGACTTCGGCGACACGCTTGCCCGCGCGCGTCGAACCGGTGAACGACACCATGTCCACTTGGGGGTGCGCCGCGATCGCTTCCCCGACCGTGGGGCCGGTGCCGCTCACGAGGTTGAACACACCCGCGGGCAGACCCGCGTCGTTGACGACCTCGGCGAGCAGGAACGCGTCGAGCGGCGCGATCTCGCTTGGCTTCAGCACGACAGTGCATCCGGCAGCCATCGCGAACGCCACCTTGGCCGCGATCTGATGGAGCGGGTAGTTCCACGGCGTGATGGCGCCGACAACGCCGACGGGCTCACGCACGATGAGGCTGTTGCCGTTCGGCGTCTCGTACTCGTACGTGCCGGCGAGCACACCGGCCTGTGTGAACGAGTTGATCGGGAGTCCGGCCTGGACGATGAGGCTGAGCCACTTCGGCATGCCGGCTTCGCGAGTGACGATCGTCGCGATCTCGTCCATGCGACCGGCGAGACCTTCGGCGATGCGCGTCATGAACTTGCCGCGCTCCTCGGGGTCGCGCGCCGACCAGTCGGCGAACGCGGCGCGCGCGGCCTGTGCGGCCTTGTCGACGTCAGCGGCGGTGCCGTCGGGAATGGTCCCGATGACGGACCCGTCGGTCGAGTCGAAGACGTCGATCGTCCCCGTGCCGGTCGACGCCACCCAGGCGCCATCGATGTAGATCTTGTCGCGCTTCTCCACGGCTTCCCCTTCGCAGATCTGTCTTGAGCGTCCGCCACGCTACCCGGGACCTGACGGGCGGCGCCTGGCCGGATCAGAATCGGACCTGGTGGGAACCGATCGAGCCGAGATGATCGCCATTGCGACCCGGTACCTCGACGCGCTCGTCAGCCACGACGGCTCGGAGGTGCCGCTGGCACCGGGGTGCCGGCGAACCGAGTTGGGCACCGACACCGGGAGCAGCGGCGATGCGATTCGAACCCACCTCGCGACGCAGATCATGCACGGCATCACGGGCTACCGCGACGTCCGGTGGTTCGTCGAAGGCGACGACGTGATCGCGTTCTACGTGCTCGACGCCTACGGCACGACCGTCGACATTGCTGAGCGGTTCCGGATCCACGACGGCCTGATCCACGAGATCGAGGCCATTTTCACGATCAAGGGATCGCCGGCTCGCTAGCGACCACGTGCGCAACCGGCACGTGGAACCTCGACGCGACCCGGTGCGGGAGGTCGAGCTTCAGCCATTTCGACTTGCCCGACGGCAGCGTCGAGACGATGACGAGGTCGTACTGCTCGTGCTGAAAGCAATCGCCGACGGCGAGGAGCGGGTTCTCATCGCCGATCTCGCCCGTGACCTCGATGCCGGCTGCTCGAAAACGCGCGAGCAGCTGATCGAGCCGCTCTTGCGCTTGCTTGTGCGCTTGGCCCTCGGTCCAGTTGTGCGCTCCGTGCGGACCGGGTGTCGCCGGAACCACGACGTGGAAACGGCTCGGCTCTGCGCTCGCACGCGCGGTCACTTCGTCGAGGAGACGCGGCTCGGCAAGCGTCTTGTTGGCGACGATGAGATACGACTTCATGACAACCTCCCCGCCGCCCGGGGCTTCGCGCGAGCGTAGTGCGGTGACCCGACCCTTGGTGGTGGCCCGTGCCCTCCGGGCGTTCACCGACGGTTTCGGGAGCGTGCTCCTCGCTCGCTACCTCACGAATCTCGGTTTCTCGGCGTTCGAAACCGGCGTGATCATCACGGCGACGCTGTTGGGCTCGGCGGTCCTGACGCTCTATTCGGGACTCCGGCTGGGGCACTGGCACGCGCGCACCGTCCTGTACGCGGCGTGCGGATTGATGATCTTCACCGGCTTCGGGTTCGCGGCCGTCACCCGGTTCTGGCCGCTGCTCGTGGTCGCGTTCTTCAGCACTCTCAACCCGTCGGGCGGCGATGTGAGCGTGTTCCTTCCCACTGAGCAAGCGGTGCTCGCGGATCTCACCGACGTCGGCGAGCGACCGCGTCGGTTCGCGTTCTACAACTTCGGGGCCGCGCTGGCCGCCGCGGCGGGCGCGCTCGCATCTGCATTGCCGGACCGGATCGCGCGCGAGCGCGGCTGGGAACTCCTGACCGTGCAGCGCCTGTCGTTCCTGCTGTACGCAGTCGTCGCCGTCGTCATCATCTTCGTCTACCGCCGCTTGCGGATCCCCGACTACGTGACGTCGGCACCGCGACGCGGGCTGCACCGGTCACGCAGAATTGTCCTGCGGCTCTCGGCGTTGTTCTCGCTCGACTCCGCCGCGGGCGGGATGGCGGTGCAGTCGATTCTCGTGCTGTACCTCGACCTGCGCTTCGACCTCTCGCCCGCGGCGACGGGCGCGACCCTCGCGGTCGCGGGCGTGTTGTCGGCGGTCTCGCAGTTGGTGTCGGCGCGGCTCGCGGCGCGCATCGGCCTCGTGCGCACCATGGTGTTCACGCACTTACCTGCCAACATCTTCTTGATCCTCGCGGGCATTGTGCCGAACGCGCCGGCCGCGATCACATTCCTGCTCTTGCGCTCGGCGCTGTCGCAAATGGACGTCCCCGCGCGCCAAGCGCTCGTAATGCGACTCGTCGAACCCGACGAGCGCGCCGCGGCCGCGAGCGTCACCAACGTGCCGCGCAGCCTGGCGGCGGCGCTGACGCCCGCACTCGCGGGCCTGCTCCTCACGAAATCGACGTTCGGATGGCCGCTCGTGATCGCCGGCGTGGCCAAAGGGGCTTACGACCTGCTGCTGCTGGCGCAACCAATCGACCGCGACTAGCCAATCGTCCGCGACTAAGAATGGGCGCGATGAGCGTTGGGGCGCTGTTGCGCGAGGTCGGACTCGATGACGCTGTCGATGTCGCGATCGACGGCCACGATCCCGTGCTCGCGTCGCGCTTTCCGGTCGGGGAAGCGGCTGCCGAGGCGATCGGCGCGAGCGCGGCGGCCGCCGCACTGGTGGGTGGTCGGCCGCAACGGGTGCGCGTGAATGTGCCGCACGCGGCGGCCTCGCTCATTTCGTTCCTGTTGCAGCGAATCGAACCCGCGCCGGATCTCGACATGAGCCGCGAACGAGCGTTGACGGCACTGTTCCAGACGCGCGACGACCGGTGGATCCACCTGCACGGCGGCTTCGCCCATCTCGACGCTGCATCCCGCGCGGTCTTGGGCATCGGGGCGGCCGACGACCCCGCACCCGCGGTCGCGCGTTGGGACGCCCCCGATCTCGAAGACGCGCTCGCCGACGCGCGCGTATGCGGCGCGATCGCTCGCGATGCCGAGGAGTGGGACGCTCACCCGCAGGCGCAGGCACTCGTGCCCCTCGGATTGGTCGACATCGCGAAGCTGTCGGAAGGCGAAGCACGTCGCATGGGAGCCGGCGAGCGCCCGCTCGCCGGAGTGCGCGTGCTCGACATGACGCGGGTGCTCGCGGGGCCGACGGTCGGACGGACGCTCGCCGAACACGGCGCCGACGTGTTGCTCGTGAACTCACCGGCGCTCCCGAACGTCCCGCCGTTCGTGATCGACACCGGGCACGGCAAGCGCTCGGCATTCTGCGACCTCGACGATCCGGCTGCCGCCGCGGGCCTCGCGAGCCTTGCCACCGGCGCCGACGTGTTCGTGCAGGGCTACCGGCCGGGTGCGCTCGCGCGGCGCGGGCTCGGTGCCGAGGACCTCGCCGCGTCTCACGCGGGGCTCGTCGTCGTAGAAGTCAGCTGCTACGGCGCGGTCGGCCCGTGGGCCGAGCGCGCCGGATGGGAGCAGATGGCCGAGTCGGCGACAGGGCTCGCAGTCGTGCAGGGTGCGCCCGGCCCGCCCGCACTCATACCCGCCGCGCCGTGCGACTACATCACCGGGTATCTCGGCGCCCTGGGTGCGCTGGCCGCGCTGCACCGCCGCGCGGTTGAAGGCGGCAGCTATCGCGTGCGCGTGTCGCTGTGCCAGACGGGCCGCTGGATCCGGGACCTCGGCGCCCGGTGCGACCAGGCCGCGGCTACTGGGATCGGCTCGGTTCCCCGCATCACGACCGACTCGATCTTCGGCCGCATCAGTCACCTCGCCCCGGTCGCGCAGATGAGCGCAACTCCGGCGCGTTGGGAATGTCCGCCTGTCCCGCTCGGCACGCACGCACTCTCGTGGTGAGCGAGTTTCCGCCGGGTTTCTTCACTCGCGCCGACGACGGCGACGACGGGCGCTTCTACGGGCCGCCGCGCTTCGTCACCCACATCGACGAGGGCGCGATCGCCGCAGTCGGCTCGCTGTACGGCGAGCTGCGGATCGAGGGTGCCGTGCTCGACTTGATGAGCTCATGGGTGTCGCACTTCGTCACCGCGCCCCAACGACTCACGGTGCTCGGCATGAACGAACAGGAACTTGCGGCGAATGAACAGGCAGCCGCGTGGATCGTGCACGATCTCAACGCCGATCCCGTGCTGCCATTCCCCGACGCCAGCTTCGACCACGCGACATGCTGTGTGTCCGTCGACTACCTCACCCGTCCGATCGAGGTGTTCCGCGAGGTCGCGCGCGTCCTCCGGCCGGGCGGGTTGTTCGTGTGCACCTTCTCGAACCGCCTGTTCCCGACGAAAGCGATCCAGGGCTGGCTCTACGCCGACAGCCCGACCCACATGAAGATCGTGGCGACGTACTTCGAACGATCTGGGAAGTTCGGCGAGGCCGTCGCGCAACTGCGCACCCCACTCGACCACCGCGGCGACCCCCTCTACGCCGTCTGGGCCCCGTCTGACTGAGCCGCGCGATCGAGCACACGTAACAACGGGCGCGGCACCTCGTCGGGTTCGAGCGCGGCGACGAGCAGGCGCGCGTAACGAAACTTCCGAGTGCTGCGGACGCCCATGAAGCGACGTAGCTGGTGTTCGAGCGTGCGATACCGCTGCGCCGGCTGCTTCTGCAATGTGCGCAACGACGCAAGTTCTCCCGCGGCCGCGATGATCTGCTCGACGCGCGCCGTTCCGAGCGCGCGGATCAGCTCGTCTTCGAGGTCGACGTCGCAAACGAAGAATCCGAACGCCTCGATGTCGCGCGTGCCGAGGGCGCGCTGGAAGACGTCGACCTCTGCGGCATCGCACAGTCCACCTACTACTGCTTGCCCGTACTCGCGCAGAAAGACGCGGATGTTCGTTGCGCCGCCCATCGCCACGATCGCGACACCTGCCGCGGCAAGGTCGAGGCCCCGCCTCACCGCGAGCGCTTCGAGCGCAGCCTGGTCGCTCTCGCCCTCGACGAGGATGACGGCCGGACGTTCGCTTACAGCACTTCGCCTTCCGCTTTCGCCTGTTTGTCGGCGGCATCGACGGCCGAGTCGCCGGCGAGGTACTTGATCAGATCGTGCGAGTGCGTGATCGGGAGCCGGTTGCCTTCGAGCTCCACCTTCGAGCCCGTTTCGGGATCGATCAGCTCGAGGATTCGGACGTTCACCCGCGCGTGCACCTTCACCGTCAAGGCGTCGCGCGGGACCCGGAAGACGAGATCGTGCGGCTCCTTACGCCGGCCGCCTCCCCCCATCTTGAACCCGTAGACCGTTGACTCGGACGCGCCGACGAGCATCTCCCTCGGCAAGCCCCGCGACTCCGCGTTCGCGGCCCGCCCGCCGATCGCCCCCGCCGCCAGGCCGACTCCATCACCGAGCTCACCGAACGCGCCGCCGACCTCGCTCCCGATCATGCCGCCGGCGAACATCGACCCCGTTGAGCCGCGCGGCTCGAACTGGCCGACAACCTCGATGGTGTCGTCGACTCCGTGCGTCTCGAGCGCGGCCTGGACTGCCTTGACCATGTCTTTCTCGGCCATGGCCGCACGGTACCCCTGGCCGCAACGGTGACCCAGGGGTATAACCCATCCGTACCTTCGCGAGAGGGGGGATCGCGTGTTCCCATCATCATTCGATTATGTCGCGCCACGTTCGCTCGATGAGGCGATCGCCGCCAAGGCTGCGGGCGGTGATGACACCCGCATCCTCGCGGGTGGCCAGAGCCTCATCCCGATGATGAAGACGCGACTCGCGACACCCGCGCAGCTCGTCGACATCAATCGGGTTCCGGGTCTCGACGTGCTCGAACGGAACAACGGACACCTGCGCGTCGGCGCGCTCGTTCGCCATGCCGACATCGTGCGGTCGGATCTGACCTTCGGCGCGATCGCTTCGGCCGCGCCGTGGATCTCCGACCCGCTCGTGCGCAACCTCGGAACCATGTGCGGTTCGGTCGCGCACTGCGACCCGGAAGGCGACTGGAACTCGGTCCTGCTCGCGACGGGCGCCGACGTCGTCGCCCGCGGACCCAACGGCGAGCGCACGATCCCGATCGCCGACTTCGTCGTCGACTTCTTCACGAACGCGCTGGCGCCCGACGAGGTGGTGACGGAACTTCGCATCCCGGTGCCGTCGGGACGCTCCGGCGGTTCGTATCAGAAGCTCGAGCGCAAGGTCGGCGACTACGCAACCGTTGGCGTCGCCGCGCATTTGGAGTTCGGGACCGACGGAACGATCGCGTCGGCAGGCATCGCGCTCACGTCGGTGAACCCGGTGAACACGAAAGTGAGCGCGGCGGAGCAGATCCTCGTCGGGCAGCAACCGAGCGACGTGCTCTTCGCAGAAGCGGCCGAAGCCGCGGCGCACGCAGCCGATCCCCGCACTGACGTGCGCGGCTCGGCCGAGTGGAAACGCAATGTCGTGGCCGTATTCACCCGCCGGGCGCTGGCCGCCGCGGCTGCGTCCTGAAGAGGGGGAACGGTGGAGATCACGGTCACCGTCAACGGAACCGAACACTCACATGACGTCGAGCCGCGCACGCTGCTCGTCGACTTCGTGCGGACCAACGCCGCGCTCACGGGCACACACATCGGGTGCGACACGACGAGCTGCGGTGTGTGCACCGTCTTGCTCGACGGTACCCCGGTGAAGTCGTGCACCGTGCTCGCGGTGCAGGCCGACGGCCGGGACGTGAAAACTGTCGAAGGCCTGAGGGGCGCGGACGGCGTGCACGCGATCCAAGCTGCGTTCAAAGAGGCGCACGGACTCCAGTGCGGCTTCTGCACGCCGGCGATGATGCTCGTCGGCGTGTCGTTGCTCGAGCAGAACCCGAGCCCGTCCGACGACGACGTGCGCTGGGCGATCTCGGGGAACCTGTGCCGCTGCACCGGCTACATGAACATCGTGAAGGCAATCCAGGCCGCGGGCGCGGCGATGCAAACCACCTGATCACGCCCATGCGTCACTCAGCCGTACTCCGTACGGCTGAGTGACGCATGGTGTTGACCTGCAGGAACGAGGGGATCCGCATGACGACCACGCAGCAACCGCCGACCACCACGCCGGAGATCGGCGGCATCGGGCACTCGGTGAAGCGCCACGAGGACGATCGGCTGCTCGAAGGTCAGGGTCGCTTCCTCGACGACCACTCGCTGCCGGGCATGCTGCACATGGCGATCCTGCGGTCGCCGGTCCCGCACGCCAAGATCAACGGCATCGACACGTCGGCGGCGGCCGCGCTCC
>JBEVDP010000540.1:0-3379 GCA_040513235.1 Acidimicrobiia bacterium
GAGCAACGCATGCTCTCGCTCGCGCGGGTGCTCGTCGAACAACCGCGCCTGCTCATCGCCGACGAGCTCTCGCTCGGGCTGGCGCCGATCGTCATCGACGAGGTGTACCGGACGCTCGAGACCATTCGCGACGCGGGCACGACGTTGCTCATCGTCGAACAGCACGTGCACCACGCCCTCGCAATCGCCGACGACGCGATCGTGATGGTCAAAGGCGAGGTCGCGTACCACGGCCCCGTCGACGAGTTGGGCGACTTGCAGGCGAGAGTCCTCGGCACCGACCAGGACTAGCTCGTTCTGGCGCCGAAATCGCGCGTGTGGCGCGCGGATTCGGCGCAAGAACGCTTATGCGGCGCCGAAGAGGGCGGCTTGGGTGACGCGCGCCAACGTGTCGAGCATGGCTTCGCGCTCGACGGGGGCTTGTTGCGTGAGGGCGTAGTAGTTCAGGCGTTCGAGCATGGCGACGAGGGCGAGCGCGGCGATGGTGGGATCGAGGTCGTCGGGTGCGGCTTCGGCGATGCGTACGACGAGGGCGCGCGTGAACTGCGTGAGCATCTCGGTGCCGAGCCGGCCGAACTCGCTGGCGCCGATCTCGGCTTCGGTCCACGCCCGAATGATTGCGCCCGACTCGGCGTAAAGATCGGCGAACTGCTCGATCCACACGCGCAGCTCGGCAACGCCTTCGGGGCCGGGGCGTAACGGGCCGAGCGACTCCGACAGCTCCTGCATCGCGCCGGCGACCTCTTCGGCCAATGCCGAGAACAGCTCTTCCTTGTTCGCGAAGTAGAGATAGAAGGTGCCGTGCGAGGTGTTCGCGACCTTGACGATGTCGTCGACGCGGGTGCCGTGATAGCCCTTCGCAGCGAACACGGCGGCCCCGGCATCGAGCAGTCGGCGGCGCGTGTTGCGGCCGCGCGAGCGCAACGGACGGGGTGTCTCGGCGGCGTCGCCGGACCGGGAGGAGGCGGCGGCCCGGGGCACCCGGTCAGGCTAAACCGGAGTTGACGCCGGTGTCATGTTTCTCGCCCGTTCGCTAGTCTCCGCCAGAATTTTGAGACCCCAGATCTGCGGAGGAATCGGTGACCGCCACCAGTGTGAGTGAAGGCGACGAGCGCACGCAGGAATTTCCGGCCCTGACGCGCACGATGGTCGTGAAGTACGCCGGCGCGAGCGGCGACTTCAACCCCATGCACCACGACGACACGATCGCGGCTCAGGTCGGGAACCCTTCGGTGTTCGGCCACGGCATGCTCACGATGGGCCTGGCCGCGCGGGTCGTGAAGGACTGGTTCGGACCGGAGGCATTGCGCCGGTTCCAGGTGCGCTTTTCGAAGCAGGTCTGGCCCGGCGACGTGCTCACGTGCACCGCGACGGTGACCGGCAAGCGCGAGGAAGCGGGCGTTCGCCTCGTTGACCTCGACGTGCGGGTCGTCAACCAGGACGGTGCCCAAGCCATCACGGGTTCCGCCACCGCGGCGGTCGCGTAGCGATGGGGCTGCTCGACGGCCGGGTTGCGATCGTCACGGGTTCGGGCCGGGGGATCGGGCGCGAGTTCGCGCTGAGCTTTGCCCGTGAAGGTGCGGCGGTCGTCGTCAACGACGTCGGTGTCGCGCTCGACGGCGCGGGCAGCGACGAGCTGGATCCGGCCGCGCAAACCTGTCACGACATCGAAACCGCAGGCGGTCGCGCGATCCCGAACCGCGAGTCGGTGACGGACTTCGCGGGTGCGGCTGCGCTCGTGCAGTCGACGGTCGACGAGTTCGGTACCGTCGACATCCTCGTGAACAACGCGGGCATCGTGCGCGACCGCACGCTCTTGAAGATGGACGAGGACGACTTCGATGCCGTCGTGGCCGTCCACTTGAAAGGCACCTTCAACTGCACGCGCCACGCGGCCGCGGTGATGAAGGAGCGCGGCTATGGCCGCATCGTGAACATCACGTCGTCCGCGGGCCTGCGCGGCAACTTCGGGCAGACGAATTACGGCGCGGCCAAGGCCGGCATCATGGGCATGACGTTCGTCTGGTCGATGGAACTGGGTCGATACGGCATCACCGTGAACGCGGTCGCCCCGTCGGGTGCGACGCGCATGACCGCCGCGCTGTTCGAGCGGTCGGGCCAGAAGCCGCCGCCCGAGGAGGACCCGGCCCTCAATGCGCCGCTGGTGACGTTCCTCGCATCGGAGGAGGCGGCTCACGTGAACGGGCAGATCCTCGGCCGCAGCGAGTACGCCTACACGCTGTTCCAACACCCGAAGCAGATCGCGTGGATGCACCGCGATGGTGGGTGGACACCGGCACAGGTGGCGGCTGCCTTCGACAAGGGACTCGGCCAGCACATGCAGACTGTCGGCATGGTGATGCCCAGCGCGATGAAGTAGCTGGGTGTTGGCAGGGGGGTTCGGCCGATGGCCCGCGTGATCGTGCAGCTCGGTGCCACCGCGCCCGAACGCGTCCGCATCGAGGGTGCGCATCCGGGCGTCGAGCTCGTCGAGTTCGTGAGCGGACCGCCGCCGCCCGACCTCCGAGCGGACGCCTTCTTCGGCGGGTATGCGGAGTGGGGCGAGATCCTGCAGTGGCTCGACGGGGCCGGAGTGCGATGGGTGCAATTGTCGGGTACCGGTGTCGACAGGGTTCCCGACGCGGTGTACGAAGGTCGCGTCGTTACGTGTGCGCGTGGCGCGAGCGCGGTGCCGATCTCGGAGTGGGTGGTGGCCGCGATCCTGATGTACGCCAAGCGGATGCCCGATACGTTCGTGACGGAGCCGCCGAAGTACTGGAACTTCCCCCGACCGCCGTTCGACGCGCTGCGGGACAGCACGCTTGCGCTGGTCGGGCTCGGCGGCATCGGTGCCGCGATCGCCGAGCGTGCCCTGCCGTTTGGTATCCGCGTCAAAGCCCTGCGGCGTACCGACGCGCCGACTCCGGTGCCCGGCGTCGAAGTCGTGAAATCGCTCGCGGAACTCCTCCCGGATGCTCAACACGTGGTGCTCGCGGCGCCGGCTACCGCGCGGACGCGCCATCTGATCGACGCGGCTGCGTTCGCGCTGATGACTCCCGGGGTGCACGTCGTGAACATTGCGCGCGGTTCGCTCATCGACCAGGACGCGCTGCGGGTCGCGCTCGATGACGGCACCGTCGCGATGGCGACGCTGGACACAGTCGATCCCGAACCACTGCCCGAAGGGCACTGGCTCTACGCGCATCCGCGCGTCCGTGTGGCCGCGCATGTGTCGTGGTACTCGCCCGAGCTCCAGCGCGCCGCCGTAGACTTCTTCGTCGACAACCTCGGCCGCTTCCTACGCGACGAGCCCCTGCGCGGAGTCGTCGACCCCGCCGAGGGCTACTAACCCAACTGTTTGGAGCGCACACTCCGGTTT
>JBEVDP010000541.1:0-3827 GCA_040513235.1 Acidimicrobiia bacterium
GCGCGTCGCGGAACCACAGCACGAACTCACGGCATCCGGCGTCGACGTAGGCCTGTACCTTCTCGGCGACCTGGTCGACGGTGCCGACGAGATGGTCGCGCGCATACTCGTCGTAGCTCATGGTGCCCTTGCGCAACGGACCGCCACCGGGCGAATCGAGCCAGGCCCGCAGATCGCTCTCGGTGTCGAAGATGCGACAGTCGGGACCGTGCGTACGCACGATGCCGTCGTAATCGCGGCCGATCTCGTCGCAGTAGCCGCGGAGCAGGTGCGACTTGTGCACGAAGCGATCGAGTCCGACTTGCCAGTTCGTCTTGTCGGCCTGCCGGGCCGCGATGCGCAGGGTCACCTGTTCCCCGCCGCCACCGACCCAGATCTCCGGCAGGGTCTGCAGCGGCTTCGGATCGCAGAACGCGCCGTCGAAGTTGAGATGCTTGCCCGTATAGGTAACGGTCTCCTCGGTCCACAGCTTCTTCACGACGTCGAGCGTCTCGTCGAGGATCTGGAGTCGAACGCCCGGGCGCGGGAACGAGTAGCCGTAGGCCTGGTACTCGCGCTCGTACCAGCCCGCGCCGACGCCGAGGATGAGCCGGCCGCCGGAGAAGACGTCGACGCACGCGGCTTCCTTCGCCAGCAACCCCGCATTGCGGTACGCCGCGCAGGTGACCATCTGCCCGAGCTTGATCGTCGTCGTGTGCTGCGCGAGCGCGGCCAGCGTGGTGAACGCCTCGAACACGTGCGTCGGCTCCCGGCGGGGCACGGTCTCGAAGTGGTCGTACACCCAGAGGTGGTGATACCCGAGCTCCTCGGAGAGCAGCGCGAACTCCTTCGTGCGTGCCCACGCCTCCGCGGCACCCCACCCGCGGTACTCGAGCTTCCAGCCTTGCGGCACGAACGCGCCGAAGCGGAGCTCACTCATGTTTTCCGCTCTTGGCCCTGCGGGCCGGGCCGCTCGGGCCCCGCTCGCTTCCATGGGTCGACTCCGGCTCCGCCTCCCATCCGGGGCTCCACCTGCGTTTCGCTGCTCGGCCGGGTACCGGCCGCCCGACGCTCGCTCATGCTTGATTGAGCTCAGCGTTCTTGTAATCCCACCACTGGATCTCGACCATCATCGGCAACAGGTACTTCACATAGATCGACGTGATCGCGAGCATCCCGTGGTCGTCGGCCTTCTTGTCGATGATGTCGACGCGGTCGTCGCGGGCCTGCCACGCCTGCGCGCGGGCGAGAATGTCGTCGAGCTCGGACTCGGCGCCGACCGACAAACCGAAGTGGTCGAGGCGAGGAGCCCACATCGGCGGGTCGGCAGCGATCAGGAACACGAACTGCTCGATCGTGTGCACCTGGAACACCTGCCGCTTGCGATCCTCCGCCATCATCGGCAGGTCGTAGAAGCCGAAAACATCGCCGTAGAAGTCGGCGCGTGCCTTCCGATGCTCCTCGTCGAGCTCGTCGGCGGTGAGGCTCATCGCAACGTGATTGAAGCGGGGATTGCGGGTTGTGAACGTGGGTCCGGCCATCGCGCTACTCCCTTCTTCCGCTCAGAGGGCCGCTCGGGCCCCGGCTCGGGCGACGCACGATACGTGCGCCGCTGGTCCTCGCCTCAGATTCCGCTCAGAGGGCCGCTCGGGCCCCGGCTCGGGCGACGCACGATACGTGCGCCGCTGGTCCTCGCCTCAGATTCCGCTCAGAGGGCCGCTTTGGCCCCGCCGCCGGCTGCCTTCGGCCCCGGTCGCCTCAGGGTCCACCCGCGGCACGACCATCGCCTTGGCCGGGAGCCGGCCTTCGTGGAGGCCGATCGCGGCATCGAGCAACCGGTTGAGCGGGAAGTCTTCGGCTTCGACCAGCTCGTCGAGCGGCACCCGGCCGGACGCGAGCAACTCGAGCGCGCGGGGGAAACCGTCGTGGTCGTACACGTAGGCGCCGGTGATCACGAGCTCGTTGAGCAAGATGCGGTTGTTGTCGAACTTCGGGCGGCGGATGCCCGCGCCGACGAGTACAAGCGTGCCCGCGCGCTTGAGCTGCGCGAGCGCGGACTCCATCGCGTGGTTGTTCCCGGAACACTCGAGCGCGACGTCGAACGGTGCTTCGACCATGTCGTGCGGCATCACCGGCACTGTCAGCTCGTCGGGATGCACAGTACGCGCACCGAGCCGTTCGCACAGCGCGCGCCGCCGTTCATGGGGCTCGCTCACGACGATGTCGTCGACACCTTGGGCCTTCAGCGCCGCGACCGACAGGAAGCCGATCGGCCCACCGCCAGTGACGAGCCAGCGCGTCCCTGGGCGGGCGCCTCCGCCACGCGTGATGCCGTGCAACGCGACGGCCATCGGCTCCGCGAGCGCGGCGTGCTTCGATGCGAGGTTCTCCGGGATCCGCAGGACCTGGCTCGCGGGGATCGCCTTGTAGCGCGCGAACGCGCCTTGCCATTCGCCCTCGTCAGTTCCGACCCGACCGCGTTCGGTGCACAGCGAAGGCCGGTGCGCGAGGCAGTACTCGCAGCGACCGCACTTGGCGCCCGGTCCCCCGACGATCCGGTCGCCGACCGCCCAACCGTCGACCTCGTCACCCGTCGCCACGACGGTTCCGCTGTACTCATGGCCTTCGATCGCGCCCTCGTGCCCGCCCCACTCCATGAGGAAGTGCAGGTCGGAACCGCAGATCCCGCAGTGGCTGACCTCGACGAGCACGTCGTGCGGCCCGAGCGGCGGCGTCGGCCGCTCTTCGACCGTGACCGCCCGCAGGCCCATGAACACAGCGGCCGGCATTGATTCGGAGACGTCGCCCATCCCCGAAGGGTCACCCGAACCTGACACGCGCGTCAACCGTCGCCAGACCGGCGGCGGCCGCATCGGCAGACTGAGGGGGCAGAATGGCCAGATCAACGATGGAGGGGCTCCCGTGACGGCAGACTTCGTGATCCGGGGCGGCACGGTCGTGGACGGGACCGGCGCGCCTCGGCAGGCGGCCGACGTCGCGATCACCGACGGCCTGATCTCCGAAATCGGCGAGCGACTCGACGGCACGCGGGTGCTCGAAGCGGCAGGCAACGTCGTCAGCCCCGGCTTCGTCGACATTCACACGCACTACGACGCGCAGGTGTTCTGGGACCCGTCGTTGTCACCGTCGTGCTGGCACGGCGTGACGAGTGTTGTCGCAGGCAACTGTGGTTTCTCGATCGCGCCGGTGCGGCCCGAGCACCGCGAACTCCTCGTGCGCACGCTGCAACATGTCGAGGACATGTCGCCCGACACCCTGTTCGCCGGGGTGCCGTGGGAGAGCTTCGAGACGTTTCCGCAGTACTTCGATGCGATCGAGCAGCGGGGCACGCTGCTCAACTACGCGTGCTACGTCGGGCACACCGCGGTGCGGCTGTACGTCATGGGGGAAGCGGGCTACGAGCGCGAAGCGACCGACGCCGAGATCGCGGCGATGCAGGACGTGATTGCGGGCGCGCTCGACGCCGGCGCGGCCGGGTTCGCGACGTCGTCGTCGATGACGCACAACGGCGACCGTGGCCGCCCGGTTCCCTCACGCATCGCCGGCCTCGATGAGTTGCGCGCACTGTTGGAACCGCTCCGCGACGCCGGCAAGGGCGTGGCCGCTTTGCTGCCGGGCGAAAAGATCAAGCACGCCGACGTGTACGACCTCCAGCGCGGTATCGGGCGCCCGCTCACGTGGACGGCACTGCTGACCGTGAAGGGCTTCCCCTGGCACAAGAAGATCATCGCTGACAACACAGCGGCGCGCGCTGACGGTGTGCAGGTGTGGCCGCAGGTTTCGTGCCGGCCGCTCGTGTTCCAGATGAACTTGCGCGAACCGTTCAC
>JBEVDP010000542.1:0-3692 GCA_040513235.1 Acidimicrobiia bacterium
GCAAGCTCACGGGAAGCGGGCAGCGATCCAGTCCGCGACCAGCCGCATTGCCGCCGGCCGATGGCCCTCGAGATAGTGCGGCGCGCCGGCGATCTCCTCGTAGGTGACATCGGTGCTCGCCGCGCCCGTCGCAATGGCCCGGGCCTGCCGCCTACGGATTTCCGTGTCTCCCGTGGGGTGCAACACCAGCACCGGAAGTGACACCTTGGTCATCGTGTCCGCGAGCTTCGCGGCCGACGAGAGTCCCGACCACGTAGACAGCCAGCCGCGCGACGTCATCACACGTGCCAAGCCGGCGCGGCCGTAGTTGGCGTCGAACGGGTCCGGGAAGGCGAACAGCGAACCGAGCGGACGGTCGTCGGGGTCGATCGTGGGATCGAGATACGCGGGGTCGGCGAGCGTGCGGTAGATCGGCATGTACTCGAGGTGCACGGCGCGCATCCGCCAGTGCCGCCATTCCGGTGAACCGGCAGCGGTGCCCTTCAGTGCTTCGCGCGCCGTCGCAGCCTCCTCGAGTTGGCCGCGCGCATGGGCATCGATGCGCGCGACGCGCGCAACCTGCGCGGCGCGGTACGTAGCCAACCAGCCGGCGTCATACGACGCGGGCTCCGGCCACGGCCGCCAACCGTTGTCGGGGTTGTACATGTCGAGCTCGGGCACGACCGAGTACGGATCGCGTTCGTCGGCGACCGACGGATCGATCGCCTGCAGCATGAACACGCCCTCGCCGGGGTGTGCGGCCACGCCGATCCACGCATCACCGCACCCGTGCTCGGCGTGCGCGAGCGCCATCAGCGAACCGCCGCCGCTGTTGCCGAGCAGCACGACCGCGTCGGCGCCTCGCTCGCGGACCCACGCCACCGCAGCGGCGACGTCAGCCGCGGCGGCCTCGTGGAGGCAGTCGACGTCGGTGTTGAGGTAGCGGGTGGAGAAGCCGAGTACCGCGTAGCCCGCGGCCGCGAGCAGCGGGCAGGCGTAGTGCACCGAGAAGTCCCCGCGCGGGTGCGCGAGCACGACCGCGGTGTGCCATGGGCCGCCCGCGGGCGGCGTCCACCACAGGCCGCGCACGAGGGCGCCGTCGGGGGTAACGATGCGCACCGGTTCCCGGCCGAGGTCGACGCCGGGGTCGTCTTCCGGGAGCGGCCAGTACCCAAAACCGAACGGGCGTTGCGCTCCGGTGAAGATATCGGTCACGGCCGGTAGTGTGCCGCGCCGATGACACTCAGTCGAAGCGTTGCCGGCCAGGTCGCGATCGTCACGGGTGCGGCGAGCGGCATGGGCCGCGCGATTGCTGAACTGTTCGCGGCGGAAGGGGCGGCAGTCGCGGTTACAGACCGCGTCAGCGTGCAAGCAGTCGTGGCGGGGATACAGGGCGCGGGCGGTCGGGCCGCGGGCTACGAGCTCGACGTCACCGACGCGCGCCAGGTGCGCACCGTCGTCGACGCCGCGGTCACCGAGCTCGGACCGATCGACGTGCTCGTGAACAACGCGGGAGTGAGCCTGCCGGCACCGATCGGCGCCGATGGCTACGAAGCCGCGTGGGAATTGACGCTGGCGGTGAACCTCACCGGCTACACGCGGCTCGTGCGCGCGTGCCTCCCGCATCTGATGCGCAATGGTGCGGGCCGCATCGTGAACATCGCGTCGACCGAAGGTCTGGGGGCAACGCCGTACATCTCGCCGTACACCGCGAGCAAACACGGCGTCGTCGGACTCACGCGTTCGCTCGCCTGCGAACTCGGACAGCAGGGCGTGACCGTCAACTGCGTATGCCCCGGTCCGATCAAGACCGGCATGACCGCCGCGATCCCCGAGGACGCCAAGGAGAAGTTCGCGCGCCGGCGCGTACCATTGCGCCGCTACGGCGATCCCGAAGAGATCGCGCAGGTGGTGCTGTCGATCGCCTTGCCGGCGTCGTCGTACCTCAATGGCGCGGTCATTCCCGTCGACGGCGGTCTCTCCTGCAAGTTCGGCTGAGCGAGAGCGGAAACGTGCCCTACAACGCGGCGACGAGTTGCGCGACGGCATCGGGGCCGAGGCTGAGACCTTCTTCGTAGCCGTCCGTGTAGGGGAGCGGCAGATAGCCGTGCCAGTCGGGCGCGAGGCCCGCGATGAGCAGTGGGTCTCGCCGGCGCACACGGAGTTCGGCCTCGACCGCGTGGAACCCTTCACCGGGTACCGCGACGACCTGGAGTCCGCCGACGGTCCACTCGAGGAGTTCGACGGTGCGTTCGGCGCGCCCGCCCGCGAGTTGCCCGAGCAGGGTCGGCCCGACCGGCACGTCGAGCGTGCGGCTTCGTGCGGTGAGCGCTTCGGTCGCGAATGCGCGCGGGCGCGCGGCCGCGACTGCGTCCGCCAACGTCGCCGCGTACTGCTCGACAACGGGACTCCACGCCGCCGGGTCGCCGTCGTCCCAGGCGGTGACAGCCGGATTCACGTCGCCCTGGCAGCCCTGGAGGAACAGCGCGGCTCGGCCAGTCCGTGCCGCGAGTTCGCGCCGGAACGGCCCGACCCAATCAGTGGCCACGGCCAGATTCGACGGACCGGTGACAGTGGGGTGGATACCGAAGTTGGCGATGGTCACCACCGGATCGAGCACGAGCACTGCGGCCGACGGCGCGAGCGGATGCCCGCGCCGGTTGATCGCGAGGCCCGCGGGGAGGCCGATCCGCGCGAAGGAGGCGGTCACCGGTTCGAGTTGCACCGCGCGCGCGGCGTCAGCGACCCGATCGACGAGGAGCGCGGCGTAGCCGGTCGGTACGGGCCAGCCGATGGCTTCGGTGCCCGTGAGTGCGCTCGGTCCCGCATGCACGTGGCAGCACGACGTGAGCACCGCGTGGGGATCGCAGCCCACGATCTCGCCGACGCAGGTACGAATCGGGTCGGAGCAGTCGCGTGACATCACCAACAGGTCGAGGGTGACGAGCGCGGCGCGCCGGCCGTCGACTTCGATGACGAGCACGTGCACTTCGAGATCGTCGTGCACGGTCGTCGCGGGGTCGCGCCGGTCGCCGTAGCCCGCGAGGTACGCAGGCAGGGCCGGAGTGATCACCGCGCGTCCGAGGCCGGCTCTCATGGCGTCAGGTTACGCGGTTCGGGCTGCACGTCGGGAAGGCCGAGACGCCGCGCGTCGTTCGCGTTACGGGTGGTACCGGAGCGTGCGCGGCAGTCGAAACCACGCCCCGATGTAAGCGACGAGTCGATTGAGACCGTCAGGCCCTTCTCAAGCCGTTGAACCCATGCCGCGCGACCTTGTGCACCGCGGACGCGATGCCGTCGCAATCCTGGGGCGTGAACGCGGGCCCCACGCCGATCGTGATCGAGCGGGCGACGAGGTCCTCCGTACGCGGGCACAGATCAAGCTCGGGCGGGCGAGCACGCCATTCGGCGCCGCCTGCGGCCGTTCTCCGAGCCCGCACCGCGGGGTTCAGGTAGACGGGAAGGCCTTCGTACATCTGGGCTGCGGGCGCGCCCTCCGCCCGCAGCGCTTCGACGCAGCGGCGCGCGAGCCCGGCGTCCGGCGCAAACCACGTGAGGCTCGAACCGCCCGCGCCGGCCGGGTCAGGTTCCCGGCGCGGCGTGAGCCCGTCGAGGGCACCGATCGCGCTCGCGATGCGCTCGCGGTTCGCGCGCATCGCGGCAACCAGCGTCGGAAGCCGCCCGAGTTGCACGACGCCGAGTGCGCCCGCGAT
>JBEVDP010000543.1:0-6263 GCA_040513235.1 Acidimicrobiia bacterium
CGCCTTCGTTGTCGTCGCCGGCGCACCCGGCGACGATGACGAACGCGGCGAAGGCGATTGCAACTCGGCGCATCGAATGAGGCTACGCAGCCCCGCCGCCTAACATCCGTCAGCAAACCGAGTGCGCAGCACCGCATGAAGGCGGAGCGTGGAGTCGACCCAGGAGTGATGTGAAGTACCTGGTGTTTGTCCCAGACGGATGTGCCGATGTCGCGCTCGACGAGCTCGGCGGTCGCACGCCCCTCGAAGCCGCGCAGATGCCGCGGCTGGCATCGCTCGCTGCACGCGGCGAGGTCGGCCGCGCCGCGGTGATCCCCGAGGGTCTGCCGGCGGGCAGCGACGTCGGGAACATGGCGATCCTCGGCTTCGACCCCGCCCGCTACCACACGGGCCGCGCGCCGATCGAGGCGGCCGCGATGGGCGTCGAACTCGCTCCCGACGAGGTGGCGTACCGCTGCAACCTCGTGACGCTCTCCGACGACGAACCGCCGACGATGCTCGACTTCGCGGCCGGCCACCCGACGAACGCGCAGAGCCACCCGATTGTCGCCGCGCTCGACGCCGCACTCGGCAGTGGCCGCGACGGCGTGCGCTTCCATCCCGGAGTCGAGTACAGGCACTTGTGCATCGTGCCGAAGGACTGGGGCGACGCCGAATGCACGCCGCCGCACGATCTCACCGATCAGCCGGCGGTGTTCCCGACGGGCGCCGCCGCGCCGAAAGTGCGCGCGCTGATGGACGCGTCACGCGCCGTCGTGCGCGATGCGGCGCGCGAAGTCGACTCGCAAGCGACGCAGATCTGGCTGTGGGGCCAGGGCGTCCGGCCCGCGTTGCCGTCGTTCGCGTCGTCGTACGGCATGGCCGGGCGTATGACGTCTGCGGTCGATCTCGTGCAAGGCCTCGGCGTGCTCACTGGCATCGACGTGGTTGACGTGCCTACCGCGACCGCCGGCTTCGACAACGATTACGCCGCGCAAGCACGCGCGTGCCTGGAGTCGCTCGCCGATCGCGACCTCTTCGTGCTGCACATCGAAGCGACCGACGAGGCCGGACACCAAGGTCGCTCCGACATCAAGGTCGACGCGCTCGAACGCTGGGATCGCGAAGTGATCGGCCCGATCGTCGACGCGCTCGACGCCGCCGGCGATGATTACCGGATCCTGCTTCTGCCGGACCACGCGACTCCGTGTTCGATCAAGACGCATACTTCGGAACCGGTGCCATACTTGTTGTTCGACTCCACGCGCGCGGCCGCCGGCGGCACATATACGGAGCCCGCAACCGCGGGCTGTGCGCCGGTTCCCGCGCACGAGTTGATGGCTCGCCTGCTCGCGGAATCGCACTAGGAACAAAGGCGGGCGAGGAAATGTTTGAGAGGTCAGGTTTCTAGGCCGCGCTCCGATGGGGGTGTAGGGTAGGGAGATCCTTCGAGACCCTGCCCCGAGGCTTCGACCTCGGGCCGGGATCGGGTGTTCGTGCGACACCTTCCGAGGGTTCCGTTGGTCGGCTGCGGATGCCTCTCGCTCCGTGACGGCCGCCGGCAACCACCTTTCCAACCCGTCTGGCCCACTTCTCTTGCGCCACCCCACTCCGGTCGCCTGCGACGACGCCGTCGTGCGATCGGGAGGAGCACACCACAATGAGCGACACGTTCGACCGTTCACAACTGGACGGGAAGGACCGCGAGCAGCTCTCGGAGATCGCCGGCGCGCTCGGCGTGAAGGCGATCAGCCGCATGCGCAAGGCCGATCTGGTCGACGCGATCATTGCCGCGGCCCAGAGCGGGAACGGGGCGCCCACGGCCGCCAAGCCGCGCCGGATCCGGTCGACCGCCCCGGCCAAGGACGATCTCGCCTCGCTCGCCGACGAGGAGAACGCGCTTGCGGGCGGTGCGAACGACGGCGACGAGATGGCGCTGATCCGCCCCCGCCGCCGCGCCGCCGAAGCCGCGGGCAACGGCGCCACGGCCGAGCCCGACGTATCGACGCTGCGTGTCGAAGCGCCGGAACCGACTGAGACCCGCGAGCCCGGCACTCCTGACGGGGGAGGCACGGAGCCCGCCGACGACGTGACGACCGACCGCCAAGGTTCAGCAACGGGCGAGCGCACTGATCGCGACCAGTCGCAGTGGCGTGGCGACGACGACGGTTCGGGGAACCGCCGGCGCCGGCGCCGCCGGGGCCGCGACCGCGACGGCCGCACCGAGACGCGCCCGGGCGCCGAGCCGCGTTCGGAGGAGTACACCGGCGACCTGGTCGACGTCGAAGGCCTGCTCGATCTCCGTGAAGAGGGCTACGGGTTCCTGCGGGTCTCCGGGTATCTGCCCGGCCGCAACGACGCGTATGTCTCCGCGTCGCAGGTCCGGCGCTTCGGCCTCCGCAAGGGCGACATGGTGAAGGGCTCGACCCGGCCGCCGGCGAGTAGCGAGAAGTACCCGGCGCTGGTTCGCGTCGACGTCATCAACGGCATGACCCCCGACGAAGCGCGCGGCCGCGCCCGCTTCGAAGATCTCACCCCGCTGTTCCCGGACTCGAAGCTGCGCCTCGAGCTCGACGGCCAACCCGCCGAGATCACGGGCCGCATCATCGACTTGATCTCTCCGATCGGGAAGGGTCAGCGGGGGCTGATCGTGTCGCCGCCCAAGGCCGGCAAGACCACGATCATCAAGCAGATCGTCTACTCGATCGAGCGCAACAATCCCGAGGCGCACGTCATCGTGCTGCTTGTCGACGAACGGCCCGAAGAGGTCACCGACATGCGCCGCCACGTGGTGCGCGCCGACGTGGTCGCGTCCACCTTCGACCGACCGTCCGACGAGCACTGCCACATCGCCGAGCTCACCATCGACCGGGCCAAGCGGCTCGTCGAGATGGGCCAAGACGTCGTCATCATCCTCGACGGGATCACCCGGCTCGCCCGGGCCTACAACCTCGCCGCGCCCGCGTCGGGCCGCATCATGTCGGGCGGGGTCGATTCCTCGGCGCTCTACCCGCCCAAGAAGTTCTTCGGGGCGGCGCGGAATATCGAGGAGGGCGGGTCGTTGACGATCCTGGCCACTGCCCTGATCGATACCGGCTCCAAGATGGACGAGGTGATCTTCGAGGAGTTCAAGGGCACCGGCAACATGGAACTGCGGCTCGACCGCAAGGTCGCCGACCGGCGGTTGTACCCGGCGATCGACGTCGAGCAGTCGAGCACCCGGCACGAGGAGCTGCTCTTCGAGCGCAACCACCTGCAGCAGGTATGGAAGCTGCGGCGGGTGCTGAACGCACTGGAGGGCGGGGCGGGACTCGAGCTCCTGATCGAGAAGCTCCGCAGCACCAAGAGCAACACCGAGTTCCTGACCGAGATCGCCAAAGCGCCATCCACGGGCGTGTAAGGCGAGAAAGCGGCCGGTAACCCGGGCGCCACCGAGCCGGGCCCGAGCGGACCGGTGCCAAGCGCCATGAGCGGGAGAAGTGGCGCAGTGAGAAACCCCGGGCTCGCCCCCTACACTGGACGGATCATGAAGACCGACATCCACCCCGAATACGTCGAGTGCAAGGTCCACTGCTCGTGTGGCAACGAGTTCGTGACCCGCTCGACCGTCCCAAGCTTGCGAGTCGAGCTCTGCTCGGAGTGCCACCCCTTCTACACGGGCAAGCAGAAGCTCGTGGACACGGGTGGTCGGGTCGAGCGCTTCCAGCGTCGGGCCGCGAAGGCGAAGAAGAAGTAGGGCCGTTCGTGGCGAAGTCGGGGCAGCCCGAACCCCGCTACATGGGCGGGCAAGCGGTGCTCGAAGGCGTGATGATGCGCGGCGAGTCCACGTGGGCCGTCTCGGTGCGCACGCCCGAGGGCGACATCGTCACCGACGTGCGCCCGGTCGCGGGCTGGTCCGACAAGTACCGCAAGATCCCCCTCGTACGTGGCGTCATGGGCTTGGGCGAGTCGCTCGGACTCGGCTACCGCGCTCTGACGTGGTCGGCCAACCAGCAAGTGCCCGAAGACGAGCAAGTGTCCGAGAAGGCCATGGGTGTGGCGATCGCGATCTCGATCGCATTGTTCAGTGCCCTCTTCATCGTGCTCCCCGCGATCGCGGGCAAGGGCGCGTCGAGCCGCCTCGACTTCTTGCCGTTCCACTTCGCCGAAGGCGTCGTGCGGCTCGGCTTGTTCGTCGGCTACCTGTTCGCGATCTCGTTCATCAAGGACATCCGGCGCGTGTTCATGTACCACGGTGCCGAGCACAAGGCGATCGCCGCGTACGAGAACGGCGTCGAGCTCACCCCCGAAGCGGCCAATCAGTTCACGACGGCGCACGTGCGGTGCGGCACGAACTTCCTGCTCACGGTGATGGTGATTGCGATCATCACCTACTCGTTCGTGTCGGCCGACACGTTCTTGATGATCATCCTCTCCCGCGTGATCCTGATTCCGGTCATCGCAGGCTTGTCCTACGAAGTGATCCGGCTCGCCGCGAAGAACATGCAGCGAGGCTGGGTGCGCGTCGCGATGAAGCCCGGACTGTTGCACCAGAAGCTCACGACCCGCGAGCCCGACCTCGACCAGCTCGAGGTTGCGATCACGTCGCTCAAGGCTGTTCTCACCGCCGAGCAACTCGCCGAGATCGAGGCCCGCAAGGGCGTGCGCGTGCCCAACATCACACCCCGCGCCGCCCCCGCTTTCGGCGCCTAACCCGCAACCGGCTCCCCACGCTCACTCACGCCGGCTCGTTGTGCGCGGCCCAGGCGGCGACGGTGGCACGGGCAGCCGCGGCTTCGAGGGCGACGAACTGCGCGTCGCGTGCAGGGTCCCCGTGGTCGAGCCAGTTGAGGACCGCGTCGACGATGTGGTCGAACAGCGTCTGCGCGGCCCACTCGACGTAGTGCGCGGCGAGCAATGGCTCCACGACCGCGCGCGCGGCCTGCACCGCGGTGTCGCGGAACTCGTGCGCGTAGTCGGCGAACTGGGGCTCGCGAGTCGCGTGGCGCCACAGGAGGCGGAAGCCGTCGGGTGACTCCCGCCCCGTCTGGAGCAGCGCACTGGTTGCGCCGCCGGCTTGGAGGCCGGCGGCCATGCTCGCCAAGAAGAGCTCGGCCTGCCGGGTGAAGATTCCTTCCAGCACCGAGCGGTACAGGTGCTCCTTGGTGCCGAAGTGGCGGTACACGATCAGCTTGGTGACGCCGGCCGCGGCGGCAACGTCTTCCATCGAGGTTGCGGCGTATCCCGAGTGGGCGAACGCCGCGGCGGCGGCCTCCAGAATCCCCGCCCGGCGGGCGGGGTCTCGTTGGGGGCCGACTTCCACGAGCGGGGATCCTGGGCCTGAGCGGCCCGGCGCCGAAGGCGCCACGAGCGGGGACGGCGTGGTTGCGATGGTGTAACTCTAGCGTTTACACTCCCGGAAGTGAACCTGCAGCTGAACTGGAGCGAGCAGGAACTGCTCGCGACCGACGACGTCCTCGAGCCGAACATCGCGAACGGCGTGAAGTGTCACGGCGGTTACGCGAGCGACGGCACCTACGTGCCGCCGCGCACGAAGAACCGCATCCCCGCGATCGAGAACTGGCAACAGGCGCATCGGGAAGCGTTCGGCACCGGCATTCTCGAGTCGCCGCTCGACCAGTGGCCCGCGCCCTACCCGAACGTTGCGCAGACGAAGTACTTGCTCGGCGAAGGTGTGCGCGAACCGACGATCGTGTCGCTCACGCGCATCGGGACCGTCGAGGGCTTCGGCGGAATGATCCGTCACGTGCACCCGGGCGACATGCAACGCTTCTTCGACGAGAGCATCGACGGCACCGCGATCAAGCACCTCGACCGCGGTCTGTTCGAAGCGCACGCGCGAGACGAAGCCGGATGGGACGCCGAGGCCGGACACAACCTCATGTGGTTCGCCGCGCGCGACGTCGCGTTCGAGAACCCGGTGAGCGAAGACGAGACGCAAACCATGCTCACGCGCATGGGGATCCCGCAGCCGGGTGCCGCGACGATGTCGCCAGAGGAGATGCGCAAGGCCGCGGAAGCGCTGCGGAAGTTCGACGACCTCGACCTGATGCTCGAATCCATGTTGCGGCGCATGATCGGTCTGCTGTTCATCGAGGTTTCCGCGTTCCACACGTTCGCCTGGGCGGAGGCCGTGCTCTCCGATACTGATCTCGTTGCGGGTGACGGCGAAGCCGCACGTCTCGTCGCCTGCATCCGCACTGACGAGACACCCCACGTCGACTACCTGCGGACGGCGCTCACCGAGATGCGCGACCGCACGTTCGTCGGTGACTCGGGACGCA
>JBEVDP010000544.1:0-3251 GCA_040513235.1 Acidimicrobiia bacterium
GTTGGCGACGCTGTTATGTGTCGCCCCCGCGAAGAAAATGGCGAGGTTCAGTCCGAAAAACGCGCCCGGTAACAGCGCCTGACGCACATGCCGCATCGTCACACGCCGCCCAGTGCACCAGAGATACAGGTTCCACACGATCGTCGCGACGATCAGCCTCCAGAACGCGACGAGGACGCCCGGCGTCTCGGCACGCTTCACAAGAGTCGAGCTGAGCGAGAACCCGATGACCACGCCAGCGACTGCGAGTGCACCCAACACTCGCGCGCCGAACACCCGCGTCCGCGTTGGAGAAGTCGCAATCGTCACAACAGCCGCGCCAACGACGTGGCCTTCTTGCCCGGGAGGTCGCCGTCGCGTCCTGCTTGCCTCGACACGCCGTGGATGGCAATCACCACGCCAAGCACTTTCGCGTCCAACTGTGCCTCCCCCCGGTCTGCCACACGGGTGGTACTGAGGAGTATGGCGCAACCGCGACAGTTCCCGCGCCCTCGGAGAGCGTGCCGGCACTACACAGGCGCTGGCACTCGAGTCCGATCATCAATCACGCGATTCTGCGCTTCAGCGACGCGTGGCGCGGTCACCTTGTTCTGTGATGCTGCGCCGCCGTGTCGATTCGCTTCGTTCTCGCGCTACGGTGACTTGGCCAAAAGATGACGAGATCCCTTGAGATCACCCTGCCGGACGAACGCAGAATCCTGCGCCTTTGACGCACTCGGTAGTCAAGTCGGAAGGGGACCCGCATGCGCGATGACCGGGCAGCAGCCTCGGAACCAAGCCTCCGCCGCTACCTCGTGTTCGCTGGGCCGCTTGTCTGGGCCGTCCTGGCGCTGTTCCACCCGATGCCTACCGACGACAGCCCCTACGAGGGCATCAAGGACGATGTCGACCTCTGGCTTGTCGTCCATGTGGGGCAGTTGATATTGACGCCGTTCTTGTTCCTCGCTGTCTGGCGACTCCTCGACGGTATCTCCTCGCTGGCATCGACGATCAGTCGGTGTGCCCTCGTCGTCTGGACCGTGTTCTTCAGTGCGTATGACTCCGTGCAAGGAGTCGCGACTGGGATCCTCACAAAGCACGCGGACGATCTCGCAGGCCAGGAACAAGACGCGGTGGCGGGAGCAATCGACTACATCGTGAACGACAATGCACTTGCCGGAAACGTCTCCTTCCTGGCAGTGGTGGCCGGCGCCGCGTGGTTTACCGTCGCGATCGCGGCCGCGGTGTCGCTGAATCAGGCGGGCGCTGGACGAGCGATAGTTGTCGCAGCGGCGGTGTCGATCGTGTTCGCCGCGCACACCAAACCGGCAGCCATCGGGCTGCTCGCCCTCACCGTCGCGGGAGTACTCCGTGAACGCCAAAGAGCGAAGCCGCCCGTGGCGGTTCATGCCAGCTGAGTGCGGGACGGTGAACGCGCGCCGCAGAACCGCAAAGGGTTCCCTGGTCGAACTCCGAAGCGTTGGCGGTCACGCCAGGCGGCCTCCGCCCACCGAAGCCCTCCAACTCCCTTCGCACTCGCTCATGGCTCGCTAGACAAACCGCGCGCGCGTTCGTCGAGCAGAACGGCAATCGTGGGCCCCGGCACGGGTTCGAGCGCCTCGAACTGGCGTGAGAACTCCTCGGCGGTGAGCGAACCGTCATCGAACGCGGCGAGCAAGCGGCTCTGTTCGTCGCGCCGCTCGCGACCCGGCCGCCCTGCCTTTGAAACCAGTGCCGCGCTCGTAGCGCAGCTCACAGCTACGCGGGCGAGCCGCGATTGGACATCCGTCGTCAGCGCGAGGCAATGATCGCCGCCCCTCACCACGCGGCCCTTGCGACCTGTCTCGATCGCATTCGGGATCCCGCGAGTGATCGAAGAGGGCGCGAGCTGGGTGGTGTCGTGGCTCCGCACTCTCGACCACGCGCCGCGGGCCTTCCGACGGACCGAGGAGCCGTCGCCGGCGAACGCTCCTAGGAAGTGACGCCGGAGCGCTGGATGCTGCGGATGTCGGTGCCGAGGTAGCTCGCGACGACGAGTGGGTCGTGGCGCACCTGTTCGGGCGGGCCCTCGGCAATGACCTCGCCCGCCTCGAGGCAGTACACGCGGTCGCTCACCTCCATCACCAACGCCATGTCGTGCTCGATGAGCAGCATCGCGGCGTCGAGCTCGTCGCGGACGCGCCGGATGAGCGGGCCGAACGCCTCGGTCTCACGTTGGGCGAGGCCGGCGGTCGGCTCGTCGAGCAGCAAGACACGCGCGCCGAGCGCGAACTGGCACGCGAGCTCGGTGATCCGGCGCGTACCGGTCGAGAGGTTCGACACGAACTCGTCGGCGAAGCGCTCGAGGCCCACGTACCGCATGATCTCGTCCGCCTCACCGCGCTTCGCCCGCTCGCGCGAGGTCGACGGCGGGAGCGCGAACATCGATGACACGACGCCCGTCCGGTCGCGCGCTTCCAGCGCGACCAACACGGTCTCGCGCACGGTGAGGTCGTCGTACAGGCGCGCGGCCTGGAACCCGCGGCCGAGGCCGAGCCGCGCCCGGCGGTACGGCGGTAGCCTGCTGACGTCGCGGCCGAGCACTTCGATGCGGCCCGACGACGCGACGAAGCCTCCGATGGCGTTCATCAGCGACGATTTGCCTGCACCGTTGGTCCCGATGAGCCCGACGATCTCGTGGGCGTCGACGTGCAGGCTCACCGCGTTCACCGCGTTCAGGCCGCCGAAGCGCACTGTGACGTCCTGCACCGACAGCCACGCCACGCCGGGCGCGCCGAGATCGGCGTCGATGCCGGCAAGGACGGACGGCACGGGCACCGCGGCGTCTTCGGCGCGCTGGCGAGCCGGCGCCGGTGGGAGCCGCGACGCCACGCGTGCGACGAGGGCGTCGCGCAACCGATAGCCGACCTCGACGAAGCCGCCGGGGAAGAAGAGCAGCAACAGGAGGAGGCCGGCCGACGACACCAGGAGCGGCGCGGCGGCGAAGTCGGGGAACAGCGTCGGCAGGCCGATGACCCACGCGGCGCCGAGCAACGGCCCGACGATCGAACCGAGGCCTCCGATCACGCCGATCGCAACCAGCGTCACCGACTCCGTGGTCGCGAACGTCGCGTTGGGCGTGTTCGCGGGGAGCGATGTGACGTAGAGCGCGCCGGCGAGCGCGGCGATGCCACCCGACACCGCGAACGCGACCAGCTTGGCGCGCGTCGACGACACGGTCATCGACTCGGCCGAGCGTTCGTTGTCGCGCACCGCGATGATCGACCGCCCGA
>JBEVDP010000545.1:0-3210 GCA_040513235.1 Acidimicrobiia bacterium
ACAAGACTGGCTCGCGCGGGGACGACTAAGGAGTGCTCGTGCGACGATCTCGAACTGCTTCTGCAATCTGCGCCGTGGCGCTGGTGTTCGCGCTCGGCGCCTGCACCGGCGACGACGATGACGACGACGACGCCGCGACCGATACGACCGAAGAAGCTACCGACGATACAGAAGCCCCCGACGACGCCGAAGCGGGCGGTGGTGCCGAGACCGGCGAGACGCTGGCCGCGGTGCAAGAGGCCGGTGAAGTTCGTTGCGGGAGCCGCGACGACCTGCCGGGTTTCGCGACGCTCGACCCCGCTGGTGAGCACGTCGGGTTCGACGTCGACTTCTGCCGCGCGATCGCGGCAGCGGTCCTTGGTGACGCGACGGCGGCGGTGTCGGTCGACGTAGAAACCGACGACCGCTTCACCGCGCTGCAATCCGGTGAGATCGACGTGCTCGTGCGCAACACGACCTGGACCGCACAGCGCGACGGCGCGGAAGGTGCGACGTTCCTCCACACGAACTTCTACGACGGTCAGGGGATGATGGTCGCGGCCGATTCCGGCATCACCGCGCTGACCGACCTGTCGGGGCAGGTCGTGTGCGTCGCCGGAGGAACGACGACCGAAGGCAACGTCGCGACCGAGTTCGCGCGCCTGGAGCTCGCGCCGCCCGAAGTGCTGTCGTTCGACGACGTGGCGTTGTTGCAAGCCGCGTTCCAAGAAGGCCGGTGCGACGGCTGGTCGTCGGACCGCAGCCAGCTCACGGGCTTGCGCTCCAGCTATCCCGACGGACCGGACGCGCTCGTGATCTTGCCCGACGCCTTCTCCAAGGAACCGCTCTCGCCCGCGGTGCGCGACGGCGACTCGCAGTGGGCGCAAGCGGTCGACTGGGCGATCCTGGCGACGATCCAGGCCGAGGAGTTCGGACTCACATCGGAGAACGTCGACGCGCAGCGCGAGAGCGCGACTGACCCCGCGATCCGGCAGTTCCTCGGTGTCGAGGTCGATGGCGCGGTGCTCGATCCTGGCCTCGGTCTGCCCACCGACTTTGCGTACCAAGTCGTGAGTCAGGTCGGGAACTACGCGGAAATCTATGAGCGGCACCTCACGCCGCTCGGTCTCGAGCGCGCGGAGAACCAGCTCTGGTCCGACGGCGGCTTGCTGTACGCCCCGCCGTACCGCTGATGAAGACCCGGCCGGGCGCGCACCGGGGGGCGCGCGCCCGGCCACCATTTTGGCGGAACGTCCGCGTCCTGCGCTGGGCGTTCCAACTCGTCGTCCTGGCCGCGGTCGTTGCATTCATCGCGTGGCTCGTCGCGAACGTGCGGTCGAACAGCGAAGAGATCGGGATCCCGACGGGGTACGGCTATCTCGACAACCCCGCGCAGTTCCCGATTCCCGACAGCTCGTTCCGCCAGACCCAACCGGTACGCGACGCGATCGTCGTCGGGCTCGTGAACACGTTGCGCGTCACGATCATCGGGATCATCGCCGCGAGCATCCTCGGAACGCTGGTTGGGATCGGCCGGCTTTCGGGCAACTGGCTCGTGCGCAATCTCGCGCGTATCTATGTCGAGACGCTGCGCAACATCCCGTTGCTCTTGATCATCGTGTTCGCGTACCTCGGGCTCGCGCTCACTGCGTTCCCGCGCATCGAGGACGCGTGGCAACCGCTCGACGTCGCGGTGATCTCGAATCGCGGCGTGGTCGTGCCCTCCGTGGACGGCAGTGCGTGGGCGCTCCTGCTCGGCATCGCGATTGCGTGCGGCGCGGGCTGGCTCGTCGCTCGGTGGCGCCGGTCCATTGCTGATCGCTCGGGCCGAAACGCGCACATCCTGCTCTGGACGCTCGCGACGGGCGTCGCCATCGTGCTCGCCACCTGGTTCGCGGCGGACTACGCACTCGACATTCCCGAACTCGAGGGGCGCATCGTCACGGGCGGCATCCGGCTGAGCCCGGAGTACTTCGCCATCCTGTTCGCGCTCGTGATCTACACCGCGAGCCACATCGCCGAGATCGTCCGAGGCTCGATCCAAGCCGTTCACCGCGGACAAACCGAAGCCGCGGCGTCGCTCGGGTTGTCGTCGGCGCAGCGACTGCGGCTCGTCGTTCTGCCGCAGGCGTTCCGCATCGCGGTCCCGCCGCTCGGCAACCAGTACCTGAACCTCGCGAAGAACAGCACCCTCGGCGCGGTGGTGAGTTACTACGAGCTCGCGTTGGTCACGTCGATCAGCGTCGGGAACGGCGCGCCGGCCGTGCCGTCGTATCTCCTCACGCTCGCGATCTTCATCGTGCTCTCGTTCGTCCTCTCCCTGCTCGTGAATGTGGTGAACCGACGCTTGGCCTTGGTGGAACGATGACCGCGACCCGCTGGCTCCGTCGCAACCTGTTCCGGGGACCGGTCGACAGCGTCGTCACGGTGCTCGTCGCGCTCGTAGCCGGCTACGTGTTGTGGCGCGCGCTGCAATTCGTGTTCGTAACGGGCCGCTGGGAGATCATCGAGATCAACCTGAAGCTGCTGATGGTGGGCCGGTATCCCGACGTACACCTGCCCCGAGTCGGCATCAGCCTCGTGATCGCGTCGACGGTCGGCGGTCTCCTCGCCGGCGTCGTCCACCGCCGGCAAGTCGACGCCGGAACCGCGACCCGCACGAGCGCGCGCGACCTCGTCGACCGGTTCTGGCCGGTTGCGATCGGGATCGCGACGTTGCTCGCACTCAGCTCGTCGGTCGGGCCGTGGCTCGTCGCGGCCGGTTCGATCGGGGGCGCGAGTGCCGGCCGGTTCCTGGGCGCGGTGCTGCCCCGTGCGTTCCATCTGCCCGTCGTCGTCGGCGCGCTCCTCACACCGTTCGCGCTGGTCTTCTATCTCGCCGACGGGCCGGGCTGGAACGAGTGGGGCGGCATCATGGTCAACGTCTTCATCGCGATCGCGGCGACGATCCTGAGCTTCCCCCTCGGTGTGATCGCCGCGCTCGGCCGCCGCTCGAAGCTGCCCGTGATCCGCGGAATCAGCACCGGCTACATCGAACTCTTCCGCGGCGCGCCCCTCTTCGTGTTATTGCTCATGGCCGGGGTCGCATTGCAGTTCTTCGTGCCCGCGGAACTCGCGCCGGGGCGGGTCGTGCGCGCGATCGTCGTGTTCACGCTGTTCACGGGCGCGTACATGGCCGAGATCGTCCGCGGCGGCCTGCAGTCGGTTCCCCGCAGCCAGGAGGAAGCGGCG
>JBEVDP010000546.1:0-3245 GCA_040513235.1 Acidimicrobiia bacterium
ACCCCCCCGCCCGACCGCCCCCGGGACCACCCCGCCTGGCCGGCCGGGGGGCCCCCCCCGCGCCCGCTCGACGTCGAGTACCGCGCGGTTCAGCCTGGCGGCGCGGTGCGGCACGTGTATGTCCGCGCCGAACCCGCGATCAGCTCCGCCGGCGCGGTGGTCGGTCTGCGCGGTATCGGCCAAGACATCACCGATCGGGTCAGCCGCGACTGACAAGGTGCCTCACGCGTTCAACGACGTCGCCGGCACCGTCCGAACTGATGTCGATGCTGTCGACCATGTCGGCGACGCCACGGAGCGACTGAGCCAAATGCACTCGCACCGCACCCATGAAGTCGCGGAACTCCTCGGACTCGCCGATCGCACGGGCGCTGCGCGCCAGCTCGGCGAAGTTGTCGGTGCCGGCCTTGGTGCCGAACACGTAGCCCGCCGCGAACGCCAGGAACATGCCCACGACTTCTCCCTTCATTGCGCCGACTTGGACTCCAACTCAGCCTCCAGTTGGAGGCTGACCATCACGTCGGGGTAGATGCGCAGCATCAGGACCGTTGGCGAAGTGATGTTGAAGTCGCGTATGTCGATCATCTGCTCGCCAGCGACGACGAGATTGCCGTCGCTTCGTCGAGTCACGACGACGGTGCCCTCGAGCTCCTTGGTCGCGCCGTGCAGTAGTACGACGCCGCGAACGCGGAAGCGGTCGGGTGACGCGAGCGGTACGCACCCGCGCAGTGCGAGCCGCACCGTTGGATATCTGCGCGCGTCGAGGCGTCGGAGCAATTCCGCGTCATAGAGCTGGTTTCCTGAGCGCAGGTGCTCGATCGGCACGTCGAGCTCTGCGGCCGGACTGCTTTCGGCCGCGACCTTGCCGTCGCGCAGGTCGCATTCCACCCACCCGGTCACGTCGATCGCGCCGAAGCTGATCGGCCCGACCGTCGAGCGAGCTTCGATGAGAACCGCCGAGCGCCCGGGGAGCACCAGAAAGCGATGCCGTCCTGTTTCGAGACGCTGGTCGCTGGGCGGCTCGCGGTCGCCGTTGGGTGCGCCGCGTACAAGCCCGAGGTGACCTTCGATCTCCGACGTGAGCGAGACCGCCGACCACGCCGGGCCCGTCATCGTCCGCGATCCGCCGACGACCTCGGCCAGAACCGCGTCGGCGGAGCTCAGGGCCGCGTAGCGCCGCATGACGCGATCGAGACAGTCGCGATCCTCCTTGACGACTCCCATCCATGTCCGCAGCGCGTGCCGGCCGTGATCGGTGAGCGCGTACTCACGACGCTCGCGCCCGGCGGTTTCCTGGCGCGTCACCTCGACCAGGCCGTCGGCCTCGAGTTGCCCGAGCGCGCGATACACATTGGGGCGATCGACGGTGCCGAAACGTAGGCTGCGTGCCCGCTCCACCAAGCGGTACCCGTGATCGGGTTCCTCCGCCAGCAGCAGGAGGAGCGCGGGGAGCAGGAAGTGGCGGGGCGGGCCCAAGTCGAAGCGCGAGAGAAGATCCGTGTCACCCGGCGTTTGCGCGTCGTCGTCAACCACGGGCACCCGCTCTCCGCGAAGATGATGTGCCCCGCACGCACTTCGTAGTGCTGGTTCGGCCGGGTGTCAACGAGGGTACGGTGCCGGCGACAACCAAGGCGGTGCCGTTGCACGAGCTCGCACTGTGCGAAGCGATTGCGCGCACGGTTCTCGACCGAGCCGAGGGTCGGCGTGTTACCCGCGTCGCGCTTCGAATCGGCCACTTTCGCCAAGTGGTCCCCGATGCGCTGACCTTTTCGTGGGAGCTCCTGACGAGTGATACCGACCTCGACGGGGCCGACCTCGAGGTCGAGCACATCCCGGCAACGGTCGCGTGCGACGACTGCGCGGCATTGACCAGGTTGCAGATACCTGTTTTGGTATGCGGCACGTGCGGCAGCCACAGGGTCGAGTTGCGCACCGGGGACGAGTTTCTCGTCGTCTCCTTCGACGTCGCCGAGGAGGTCGGAGATGGGTCGATTCCATCGTCATCCTGATGGGACGGTGCATGCCCACGACCACGACGGCGCCGCGCACGATCACGCCCAACTCGAACATGACGTCGGCGATCACACGGGTTACGAGAGCACGGGCTCGGCGCGCGTCGCGGTACTCGAAGACATCCTCTCCGAGAACGACCGCGTCGCGGATGCCAACCGCCACGACTTTGCGCATGCGAGCGTCCGGACCGTCAACCTCATGTCGTCGCCCGGTGCGGGAAAGACGACGCTCCTGAAGCGAACGCTCGCCGTGTTGTGCGATCGAATTCGCATCGGCGTGCTCGAAGGCGACATCGCGACGAGCCTCGACGCCGACGAGCTCGGCGGCCTCGGCGCCGCGATCTCGCTCGTCAACACGAGCGCGGGCTTCGGTGGCGAGTGTCACCTCGACGCGGTGATGGTGCGCTCCGGTTTGGCCCGACTGCCACTCGACGATCTCGACCTCGTCATCGTGGAGAACGTCGGCAACCTTGTGTGCCCGGCGGAGTTCGACGTGGGCGAACACGCCAAGGCAATGGTCTACGCGGTCACGGAAGGAGAGGAGAAGCCGCTCAAGTATCCGGTGATGTTCCGCGCAGTCGACGTCGTCGTCGTCAACAAGATCGATCTCCTCCCCCATCTCGACTTCGAGCTCGACCGTTTCCTCGACAACCTCGCGGGCGTCAATCCGACGGCGACGGTGATCCGCACGAGCGCGCGCACCGGCGAAGGGGTCGACGAGTGGTGTCGATGGTTGGCCGGCGTCGTCGGACCGTCCGCCGACGAGCGTTGACCGAGGAGGCCCCCTTGGGAATCGCACCAAAGAAGCCGACGGTCAAAGGACCGCCCGAGTGGTTCACCGGGGACGTCTGGCTCGACCGCATCGTCGAACCGGACGACCACTCCCAGCTCAACATCGCCGCGGTGCACTTCACCCCGGGCGCGCGCACGGCCTGGCATTCCCACGACGGCGGCCAGACGCTCTATGTGACGGAGGGACGCGGTCACGTCCAACTGCGAGGCGAAGAGATCGTCGACCTTCGCCCCGGCGATGTCCACAACACACCCGACCGCCACGAGCACTGGCACGGCGCCGGGCACGACCACCTGATGAGCCACATCTCGATCACCCAGGGACCGGCGCGCTGGGGTGACCACGTCACCGACGCCGAATACCCCGGCGACGAATAGCCGACGCACGCCGCAACTCGCGTGCAGCGCGACTCTGCTGCCACTTCTGCGACACTGCGCGCC
>JBEVDP010000547.1:0-12816 GCA_040513235.1 Acidimicrobiia bacterium
GCGCGCGTCCGCAGCGACGCTGAGCCCGCGGGCCTCCCGTTCGAGCACGACGGCGAGTCGCTCGCGCGGGCCACGACGTGGAACCTCACGACCGACTACGGCGACCTCGACCTGTCGTTCGTTCCCGCAGGGACGAGAGGGTACGAGGACCTCCGGCGCGCGGCCCTGTCGATCGAGGTCGCAGGCACGACCATCAGCGTGGCCGCACTCGCCGACGTTGTCCGCTCCAAGCAGGCCGCCGCCCGCCCGAAAGATCTCCTCGCCCTCCCCGTCCTCCGCCGCCTCCTCGAAGACGACGCCGCCACCTAGCCCGTGGGCAGGAATTTCGCCGGAAAGCGCCAACGAACCTGCCCACGGCGATGGTGTCTCAGCCGGGTGCGAGAGTCGGGCCGCTTCCCCACCGACGTGTGGGAGACGGCATGGCATCCAACCAGCTCGCGAAGGTGGCACGTCGCCAGCACGCTTGCTTCACATACGCGCAGGCGCGCACCGCAGGATTCTCTTCGGCAGCCATAGCTCGACGTGTCGGACGAGGGAGCTGGGAAGAGGTCGAGCCGTTCGTGTATCGCGCCGTTCCGGCGGACGCAGTCGGATGGGAACAGCGGTTGATGGCGCGCGTCCTCTCGGTCGACGGGGTCGCCTACGGCCGCAGCGCGGCCGCGCTCTACCGGCTGCTCCCCGCTCCCCGAGAACCCGAGATCCTCGTCGTGCGCAACGGACGCGGACGGCTCCGATATGGGCTACACAGCACTCGCTCGCTCCCGCGTACTGACCGGGCGACCGTACGGAAGATCCCGGTGACGATGCCGGGTCGCTCGATCATCGATGCGGCGGCGTCGATGTCATTTCCTGCGGTCTGTGACCTGGTGGACGCCGCCGTCGCCCGGAGGCTGGTGCGACCGGCCGGTCTCGCGCGCCGAGCCGCGGAGCTGCGAAACTCGAAGCGGCCAGGTTGCACGAAGGTTCTGCACGCGCTCGCAACTCAGAACCCGTTGCTCGACCAGGCACGAAGCAACTGGGAAGCGCACGTCCTGCGGCTCGCAGGAGAACACGGCATTCCCGAACCGGTGCCGAATCTGGCCGTCGTCAGCGGCGGACAACGGCGCGTCCTCGACATCGCGTGGCGCGAAGAGATGGTCGACCTCGAGTTCGACGGGTTCGAGGCGCACCTCATCCGCCGGGTGTTCGACGACGACCGCGCCCGCCAGAACCAACTCGTCGACGACGGGTGGCAAGTGTTCCGACTCACTTCGAAGCTGCTCGAAGCGGACCCGGTCGCCGCGTTCGCACCGATCGTGAACGCGGTTCGGGCCCGTGGGCAGGAATCTCGCCGGAAGGCGCGAACGAACCTGCCCACGGGATCGTCGAGTTAGCTCAGGTCGCGGCGTCGAGGTACGGCGGCGGCTCGCCTCCACCATGCACCGCGACGTTTGCGCCGCTCACGTAGCTCGCGAGCGGCGACGCGAGGAAGCAGCACACGTCGCCGACATCAGCGGGATCGGCGATCCGACCGAGCGGCACAGTGGCGCCCACCGCGGCGATGCCGGCTTCGTCGCCGTAGAACAGATGCGCCTGCTCGGTGCGGACGTAGCCGACCGTCACCGCGTTCACCCGCACCTTGGGTGCGAACTCGACCGCGAGCGTTTGCGTGAGATTCAGTAATCCGGCCTTGGCGGCGCCGTACGCGGCGGTGTTGGGCGACGGCCGGATCCCGCTGACACTCGCGACATTCACGATCGCGCCGCCGCCAGCCTGACCCTGCATCACCGCGTTCGCCTTCTGCGCGCACACGAGCGGCGCGGTGAGGTTCAACGCGATGATCGACGCGTTGAACCGTGGTGAGACCGTTGCAGTGTCGGACGGCGGCGCACCGCCGGCATTGTTCACGAGCACGTCGAGCCGGCCGTGGCGTTCACCGATCGTGTCGACGAGCACGCCGACCTGATCGGCTTCGCGCACGTCGCACGCGACGAATTCGATACCGTCCGGCAGCGACTCCGGCTCGGTGCGACCACAGATGACGACACGTGCGCCCGCGTCGACGAAGCGCTGCGCGATCCCGCGGCCCACACCGCGCGCACCGCCGGTGACGAGCGCGACCTGCCCCGCGAAGTCGATCGTGATCACGGTTGGATGCGATGTATATCGCGCGGGAAGATCGTCGTCTCGCGTATGTTCTGCGCTTCGACGAGACGCGCGAGCCACCGTTCCCAGCCGATCGCGAACCCGCCGTGCGGCGGCATACCGTGCTTGAACGTTTCGAGGTACGGCTCGTACGGCTCGAGCGACTGGCCCGCGGCCGTCAACACGTCGACGTAGTCCTGGTAGAGGTGCAGCCGCTGGCCACCGGTGATGAGCTCGAGACCGCGGAACAGCAGATCGAAGCTGTTCGAGAACTCGGGCCGCTCCGGATCGGGGTGCGTGTAGAACGGCCGCTTCGCCATCGGGTAGCCGGTGACCGCGAGGAAGTCTGAGCCGTGTTCGCGCTGCGCCCACTCGCCGAGGAAGCGCTCGTGCCCGGGCGACAGGTCGGGCTCCCCCACCACGTTCTTCTCGCCCGTCTCGCGCTCGATCAGCTCTTGCGCCTCGGGAAAGAAGATGTACGGGATCTCGGCCGGGATCTCGGGCAATGTGAGTCCGAGCAATGTGAGTTCACGCTCGCAACGTTCTTGCATCCCCTGCAGCATTCCGGCGATCACCATGCGAGCGACGGCCAGCACGCTGAAATGGTCTTCGATGAAGCCGAGCTCGACGTCGAGCGAGACGTACTCGGCGAGATGGCGCACGGTGTCGTGCGGTTCGGCGCGGAACACCGGACCGATCTCGTAGACGCGCTCGAACACGCCCACCATCATCTGCTTGTAGAACTGCGGGCTCTGCGCGAGGTAGCCGGGTCGCCCGAAGTAGTCGATGCGGAACACGTTGGCGCCGGTCTCGGTAGCGGACGCGACGATCTTCGGTGTCTGGATCTCGGTGAAGCCGTCGGCGTCGAGCGCGGCGCGCATGCCCGCGAGCGACGCCGCACCGAGCGAGAACACCGCCCGGCGCGCCGGGTGCCGGAGCGCAATTGCGGCGTGATCGAGTTGGTACGGAAGCTGTTCCTTCAACTCCGGGATACGCAGGTTGACCGGGGGCGGCTCGGTCGTGGCCGACAGCACAGTGAACGTCGGATCCACCAGTTCAACCCCGCCGGGCGCCTGCGCGTTGTCCTTCGGCGTGCCCTCGACCACGAGCACGGTCTCGTCGTGCCACTGCGCGATTTCGGCGCGCACGGCTTCGTCGGTCGCGACGATCTGGCACACGCCCTTGCCGTCGCGCAGGATCACGAAGTCGACGCGGGCGAGCGGCCGGTGGTTGAGTAGCCAACCCTGCAACGTCACGCGTTCGCCCACGTGCTCGCCCAGATCAGTCGTCCACACTCGCATCGGGGGCACGCTACCGCTCCGCTCGCCCGCTCCCCGGCTCCGGTCCTACGATCCGACGTCCTGCCTCCGAGCCCTTCGAAGGAGCGCGCGTGCCTCTGCCCGACAAGCGCACGACGATCGACGAGATCGTCGGCGAGATACGTGATGGCATGACCGTCGCCGTTGGTGGGTGGGGTTCCCGCCGCAAGCCGATGGCCCTGGTGCGTGCGCTGTGCCGCTCCTCGGCGCGTGACCTGACGATCGTCTCGTACGGCGGCCCCGACGTCGGCCTCCTGTGCCGGACAGGCAAGGTGCGCCACGTCGTGTACGCGTTCGTGTCGCTCGACTCGATCGCGCTCGAGCCGCACTTCCGCGACGCGCGCCAATCGGGTGCGGTAGGCACGACCGAGCTCGACGAGGGCATGTTCCTTCTGGGCTTGCAGGCCGCGGCCTGGCGCGTTCCGTTCCTGCCGACGCGCGTCGGGCTCGGCTCCGACGTCATGCGGGTGAACCCCGACTTGCGCACGGTGCGGTCGCCCTACGCCGACGGCGAAGAGTTCGTGGCGATGCCCGCCCTCACCCTCGATGTCGCCTTGATCCACATGCACCGCGGCGACCGAGGCGGCAACGGCCAGTACCTGAACATCGATCCCTATTTCGACGACCTGATGTGCATGGCCGCGACCCGTCGCTTCATGTCGGTCGAGAAGCTGGTCGACACCGACGACTTCTTGAAGGAAGGGCCACCGCAGTCGTTGCGCATCAACCGGTTGATGACCGACGGAGTGGTCGAGACGCCGCACGGCGGCCACTTCACCGAGTGTGTCCCGGACTACGGACGCGACGAGGCCTTCCAGAAGAAGTATGCGGCCAGCGCGAAGTCCGACGAGGCGTGGCACGAGTTCCGCGCGAGGTACGTCGACGTCTCCGAAGCCGAGTACCAGGCGGCCGTGGCGTGATGGCTCGCGATGGTGCGCCCACGCGCGCGGAGGTGTGCGCGGCCGCGCTGGCCGACATCTTCCGCGACGCCGGCGAAATCGTGGCCAACCCGATCGGCACGCTGCCGATGATCGGGGGCCGGCTCGCCAAGGCGACCTTCGGGCCGCAACTCGTGATGACCGATGGCGAAGCGCTGCTCGTCGAGAACATCATGCCGGTCGGGGTCGAGAACCCCGAGAAGACGGTCGGCGCGTGGAACCCCTACCGCTCGATGTTCGACGTCGTCTGGTCGGGCCGCCGCCACGTCGTGATGGGCGCGAGCCAGATCGACAAGTTCGGCAACCAGAATTTCGCGTTCATCGGCGATCGGGCCCAGCCGCGCACGCAGCTGCTCGGCATGCGGGGCGCGCCGGGCAACACGGTCAACCACCGCACGTCGTACTGGATCCCGAACCACTCGACCCGCGTCTTCGTGCCCGCGGTCGACGTCGTGAGTGGCATCGGTTACGACCGCGCCGCGGCCCTCGGAGACGCGGGAAGGTTCCACTCGGTGCACCGCGTGGTCACGAACCTGTGCGTCCTCGACTTCGAGACGCCTGACCACACCATGCGCGTGCGGTCGGTCCACCCGGGTGTCACGGTCGACGACGTCATCGCCGCGACCGGATTCGAACTTGTGATCGACGGGAACGTGGCCGAGTCCCGGTTGCCGACCGACGACGAAGTGCGATTGATCCGCGATGTGATCGACCCCAACGGACTTGGGGAGCAGGAAGTCCCGGCATGAGCGAGCGTGAAGCCGGCCGCCAGGAGCGGACGTCGTGACGCTGCGCACGCCGCTCACCGATTCCTTCGGACTCGACGTTCCGATCGTGCAGACGGGCATGGGTTGGGTCGCAGGGCCGCGGCTCGTCGCCGCCACTGCAAACGCGGGCGCGCTGGGCATCCTCGCGTCGGCGACGATGACGTTCGACCAGGTCCAACGCGCGATTCGCGAGCTGAAGGGGCGAACCAACCGGCCGTTCGGCGTGAACCTGCGCGCCGACGCCGAAGACGCCGAAGCGCGCATCGACCTGTTGATCCGCGAGGAAGTGCGTGTCGCGTCGTTCGCGCTCGCACCCCGCGAGGAACAGATCAAGCGCTTGAAGGACGCGGGCATTCGGGTAGTGCCGAGCGTCGGTGCTCGCCGGCACGCGGAAAAGGTACAAGCGTGGGGTGCCGACGCGGTGCTCGTGCAGGGCGGCGAGGGCGGCGGCCACACCGGACCGGTCCCGACCACGCTCCTGCTCCCCCAGGTTGTCGATGCGGTCGACATCCCCGTCATCGCAGCCGGCGGATTCTTCGATGGCCGTGGGCTCGTCGCCGCGCTCGCGTACGGCGCGGCCGGCATCGCGATGGGCACCAGGTTCCTGCTCACCCAGGAGAGCACGGTCCCGGATTCGGTGAAGGAGTACTACCTCGGCCGCACCGTCACCGACACTGTCGTCACCACTCGCATCGACGGCGTCCCGCATCGCGTCTTGCGCACCGAGTTCGTCGACGAGCTCGAGAAGTCGAATGCAGTCACGAGCCTCCCGCGGGCGGTACGCAACGCGTTCACGTTCAAGAAGATGTCGGGCGTGTCGTGGCGCGGCATGATCAATGAAGGGTTGGCGATGAAGCGGGAAGGCGATCTGAAGTGGCGGCAGGTCGTGCTCGCGGCCAACACGCCGATGCTGTTGCGCGCCGGTCTCGTGGAAGGCCGCCTCGACGCGGGAGTGCTGGCGAGTGGGCAGGCCGTCGGTGTGATCGACGACCTGCCCACGGTTGCCGAGCTCATCGCACGCATCGTGCGGGAAGCGGAGACGACGTTGCGGCGACTTCCGACGCCCGATAGCTAGACGACTACGGCGCGTCGACCCCGAACGGCACGTTCGTGCAGAGCAGGCGCGGGCCCGCAGCACCGGTGTCACCGTTCGTCGGGAGCGCGTGGATGACGACGGACCCCGCCCCACCCGGCGCGATCGTCCACGGTGCGTCCGCGTGCGACGTCGCCCGGCCGCTGTCGTTCACGTCGAGATCGAGCCAGATCTCCCGCTCGTGCAGCGGCGTCCCGGCCGGCGCGTTCGGGTTCTGGTAGTGCCCACCCGACGCGAGCGGGTCCGCTCCGCACGGACGCATGTGCACATGCGCGCCGAGCGTCTTGCCCTCCATAGCCTCCGGGAAGCCGTGGGCCCGAAGCTTGACGATGGTCCGGCCGTCGCCGGTGTTGACGACGCGTACATCGATGTTCACGTCCGCCAACGAAGCGTCGTGGACGTTGGTCGGTCCGTCCGCCCGCAACATATGGGACGGGTCGGCGATGGCGGGTGCGGCCACGGTCAGGGCGCCGGCAGCGAGCACTGCGCCGACGAGAATGCGACGGGGTCGTTTCATTTTGCAGGTTCCTCCTGGTCGTTACGACACACAGACGGACGGAACCGGCGGCGCGGGTGACACGACTTCGAAGATTCATCGGGGTCGCCAGGGCCCGAGCGGCCCTCTGAGCGGAGATCGTGTGTCATGCTCGAACGCATGGCGAAGACCCGCGTCCCGGCCGCCGAGGGCTGGTTCACGATGGACGAGGCCGCGCCGCACTTGCTCGGTGCGCGTGGCAAGCAGACCGGCAGCTACTACTGGCCGACCGCGGTCGCGGTATCGGCGAACCCGTCGAGTCCCGGCGAAGACCGCGAGGAAGCGACGCTGTCGCGGCGGGGCCGTCTGTGGTCGTGGACCACGAATCACTACGCGCCGCCCGAGCCCTATGTCGCGCCGGAACCGTTCGTGCCCTACACCGTGTGCGCAGTCGAGCTCGAGGCCGAGCAGATGGTCGTCCTCGGCGGGTTGGCCACCGGCGCCGATCCCGCGTTGCTCAGCATCGGGATGGAGATGGAACTCGTCCTCGGGCCGCTGTACGAGGACGACGAGCACGAGTACGTCGTGTGGCAGTGGGCGCCCGCGGGCGGGAAAACATGAGCGGGCGCGAGATCGCGGTTCTGGGCGTCGGCATGCACGAGTGGGGCAAGTGGGGCCGCAACTTCGTCGAGTACGGCATCGTGGCCGCCCAGGCGGCGCTCGCCGATGCCGGCGTCGCATGGACCGACATCCAGTTCGTGTCCGGTGGCGAGACCGTGCGCAACGGCTACCCCGGCTACGTCGCGGGCGCGACGTTCGCGCAAGCACTCGGGTGGAACGGCGCCCAAGTCGCGTCGTCGTACGCGGCATGCGCATCCGGCGTGACTGCATTGTCGACAGCGCGGGCGCAGATCCTCGCCGGGCTGTGCGACGTCGCACTCGTCATCGGCGCCGACACCACACCGAAGGGTTTCCTCGCGCCCAACAAGGGCGAGCGCGGTGACGATCCCGACTGGCTGCGCTTCCGCCTGCTCGGCGCGACGAACCCGACCTATTTCGGCCTGTACGCGCGGCGGCGCATGGAGCTGTTCGGCGCGACCCGCGAAGACTTCGCGGCTGTCAAGGTGAAGAACGCGCGTCACGGTCTGGGAAATCCGTACGCGCGGTATCGCAAGGAAGTCTCGGTCGACGACGTGCTGAACGCGCCGATCGTGGCCGACCCGCTCGGGTTGCTCGACATCTGCGCGACCAGCGATGGTGCGGCCGCGCTCGTCGTGTCCAGCATTGAGTACGCGCGATCGCACGGCGTCGCCGACCCGGTCCGCGTCGCTGCCATCTCGACCGTCACTCCCGCGTACCCGCAGACGACGATCGAACTGCCGAACTTCGCGACAGATTCCGCGGCCGGCTCCGGGCCCCGGCCCGACTACGGATTCAAGGAGTCGATCGCGCAGCGCGCGTACGAAGAGGCGGGCATCGGGCCCGACGATCTCTCGTGCGCCGAGGTCTATGACCTATCGACCGCGATGGAGCTCGACTGGTACGAGCAGATCGGGCTGTGCGCGCCGGGCGAGGCCGAAAAACTCGTCCGCGACGGCACGACGTCACTCGGCGGACGCATCCCGGTCAATGCCAGTGGTGGCTTGGCGTGTTTTGGTGAAGCCGTCCCCGCGCAAGCGATCGCGCAGGTGTGCGAACTCACGTGGCAGATGCAGGGCCGGGCCGACGGCCGTCAGGTCGATGGCGCCCGCGCCGGACTGTCCATCAACCAAGGCCTGTTCGGCCACGGCTCCGCCGTGATCGTCACCAAGTAGTTACTGGTCGCCGTAGAGCTCGGCGAGCACCTGCACCGCTTCCGCGGGAGCTTTGGCGAGCGAGCCCGAATCGAACGGCGGCTGCGGGTCGTACTCGATGCCGAGTTGGATCGCCTGCGCATACGTGTCGTCGACGACACGCGCCGCGAGCGTGAGGGCCATGTCGATGCCCGACGACACACCGGCCGCGGTGATGTACTTGCCCTGCTCGATGACGCGCTTCTGCGTGGGAATCGCGCCGTACTCGCTCAGCCGGTGCAGCGACGACCAGTGCGTCGTTGCTTCCTTGCCTTCGAGCAGGCCGGCCGCGGCGAGCAGCATCGACCCCGTGCACACCGATGTCGTCCACGTGGTGGTCGCGTCGACTGCACGGATCCACTCGAGCACCGCGTCGTCCTCCTCCAAGGCGCGCGTGGCGAAGCCGCCCGGTACGACGAGGATGTCGGCGCTCGGCACGTCGGCCAACGCGTAGTCGGCGATGAGCGCGAGCGACTTGTTTTCGGTGCGGATCTCACCCGCCTGCTTCGCGGCAAAGCGCACGTTCGCATCCGGGAGGCGGTGCAGCACCTCATAGGGCCCGATCACGTCGAGCACCGTGATGCCCTCGAAGATGAAGCAGGTGATGTCCATTGCTGGTCCCTTCTGGTTGGGTCAGGACGCCCGAATCGGGCGGAAGCGATCTCGGTACTCGCGCGGGCTGATGCCCGTTCGGCGCGCGAATGCGCGCCGTTGGGTCTCGACGGTGCCGAACCCCGCGGCGCGGGCGATCTCGTCGACCGGAAGACTCGTCGTCTCCAACAAGCGCTGCGAAACCTCGACTCGGATGCCTTCGACGTACGCGGCGGGCGTCACGCCAACCTCGGCGCGGAACACCCGCGCGAAATGGCGGGTGCTCATGCCGATTCGTTCGGCGAGGCGCTCGACCGTGCACTCGGCGTCGGGATGTTCGACGATCCACGCTTGCAACTCGCGTACCGGATCGCGCTCCGCGACCTGGCGCTCCAGCTGTGCGCTGAACTGCGACTGGCCACCGGGCCGCTGCACGAACATGACGAGCTGGCGTGCGACGCGTAGCGCGACCTCGCGCCCGAGGTCTTCGGTCACGAGCGCGAGTGCCAGGTCCATGCCCGCGGTCACACCCGCCGACGTCCATGCGTCGCCGTCACGCACGAAGATGGGATCAGGCTCGACTCGAAGACTCGGGTACCAGCGCGCGAGCGTGTCGCACGCGGCCCAGTGCGTGGTCGCGCGCTTGCCGTCGAGCACGCGCGCGGCCGCGAGCACAAACGTCCCCGTGCACACGGATGCGACCCGCCGACTCCGGGCGGCCGCCCGGGCCACCCAGTTGACGAGTTCGCGATCGCGGCTCGCGTTCACGGCGCCCTCCCCACCGACCACGATCAGCGTGTCGATCGGGCCCCGGACGGACGCGAAGCTCTTGTTCGCCACAATTTCCGGCCCGCGCGTGGTCGTGACCGGCCCGGCTTCCTTGGCCGCCACGACGAGTTCGTAGGCTCCCGTCACGCCCAGCACCTCGTGCGGGCCGACGAGGTCGAGCGCGGTGATCGCGGGATACGTCACGAAGACGACGCGCTTGCGGGTCACGGCACCAATTCTGGGCCTTGCCGGCCTTGGCAGCAATGCCGGACACCGGACGATTTCGGCCATCGGGAGCCGGGGCTGGCTAGATTCCCGCCGCCGGTTGTCGCCATGGATCTCACGTTCAGCCCCCAAGAGGAACAGTTCCGCGCCGAGTGCCGCGCCTGGCTGGAAGCGCACGTGCCCCGCGGCCTGCCGAGTGGCGACACTCGGGACGGGTTCGCGGCGCACCTCGCCTGGGAGCGCGCGCTCTTCGATGCCCGCTACGCCGTGGTGTCGTGGCCCGCCGAGTACGGCGGCCGGAACGCGTCCCTTTGGGAGTGGCTGATCTTCGAAGAGGAGTACTACCGAGCCGGCGGGCCGCCCCGGGTCACCCAGAACGGCATCTTCTTGCTCGCGCCGACGATCTTCGAGTTCGGCACGCCGGACCAGCAAGCCCGCTACCTCGCCAACATGGCATCGGGCGCAGAGACGTGGTGCCAAGGCTGGTCGGAACCGAACGCGGGCAGCGATCTCGCCGCCATCCAGTCGAAGGCGGTGCGCGACGACGCAGCCGGTGGCTGGCGACTCTCGGGCCAGAAGACGTGGACCACGCGCGGCGCGTTCTGTACGCACCTCTTCGGACTCTTCCGCAGTGACCCCGAAGCCGAACGGCACCGCGGGCTCACCTACTTCCTCGTCGACCTCGCCACACCGGGTGTCGTCGTGCGGCCGGTCGAGCGGCTCGACGGCGACGAGGGCTTCGCCGAGGTGTTCCTCGACGATGTGTTCGTACCCGACGTCGACGTGCTCGGCGAGCCGCACCAAGGCTGGCAAGTCGCGATGGCGACGACGGGTTCCGAGCGCGGCCTCACGCTGCGCTCCCCCGGCCGGTTCCTCGCGACGGCACAACGGCTGATCGACCTGTATCACGAGCGCAGCGACGACCCTGCGCTCCACGACCGCCTCGTGGACGCCTACGTCGACGCCGAGGCCTACCGGTGGCAGACATTCTGGACGGTCACTCGTATCGTCGCGGGCGAATCGGTTGGCGCCGAGTCGAGCCTGGTGAAGCTGTTCTGGTCCGAACTCGACGTGCGCCTCCACGAGCTGGCCCTCGAACTCCTCGGTCCGCATGCCGAACTCGTCGAGGGCGATCACGCGGCGTGGATGAAGGGCTACCAGTTCGCGCTCGCAGGCCCGATTTACGCAGGCACCAACGAGATCCAGCGCAACGTCGTCGCCGAACGCGTCTTGGGGTTGCCGCGATGAAGTTCGCCTTCTCCGCCGACCAGCTCGAGTTCCGCGACGGGCTGCGAGAACTCCTCAGCAAGGAGTGCACGGCGGCGCACGTGCGCGCTGCGTGGACCAACGCCACCGGCCGCGTGCCTGGTCTGTGGACTCAGCTCGTCGCGATGGGCGTCACCGGGTTGCTCGTGCCCGAGGCCGACGGCGGCCTGGGCATGGAGTACGTCGACCTCGTGCTGCTGCTCGAGGAGACGGGGCGGTGCGCGGTCCCCGAGCCGATCATCGAAACCGCCGCGATGGGCGCACCGCTGCTGCGCGACGCGACTGTCACCGTTGCGGGCGCGCACGAGTTCGTTCCCTGGGCCGATACCGCCGACCTCATCTTCACTGCGGCCGGACAGTTCGATCCCGCCACCGCGACGCTGACACCACACGCGTCGGTCGATGGTGCGCGCCGGCTGTTCACCGTGTCCGGGTCGGCACAGCCTGTCACCGGCGACGTCGCCGCCGCGTTCGACCGCGGTGTGCTCGGCGCGGCCGCGCAGCAGTGCGGGTTGGCCGATCGCATGTTGGAACTGACCGTGGGCTACGTGAAGGAGCGCCAGCAGTTCGGCACGCCCGTCGGTTCCTTCCAGGCGGTCAAGCACCATCTCGCGAACGCGCGGCTCGCGCTCGAGTTCGCACGCCCGCTCGTGTACCGCGCCGCGGTCACCCTCGACCGGGTGCACGTGAGCATGGCCAAGCGCAAGGCCGACGACGCCGCCCTCACGACGGCCAAGGTCGCGCTCCAGTGCCACGGCGCGATCGGCTACACCACCGAGTACGACTTGCATCTGTACATGAAACGCGCCTGGGCGCTCGCGCGAAGCTATGGCGACGCCCGCTTCCACCGCGACCGGGTGGGCGCCGCGCTCACGTAAGCCTCGTTAGGGGGAGGGTTCACCGTGCCCGACTATCGCCTCGTCTCGGCTGACAGCCACGTGAACGAGCCACCGGGAGTGTGGCGGGACCGCGTGCCGGCCGAGTTCCGCGATCGGGCGCCGCGCATCGAGTCGTTCGACGAAGGCGACGCGTGGGTCATCGAAGGCGTCCGCGACCCGATCAACTTCGGCTGGAACGCATGCGCGGGGCTCGCGCCCGAGGAGATGAAGGCGTGGGCTCGCTTCGATGAGCTGCGGCCCGGCGGGCACGATCCCGCAGCGCGCGTCGCAGAGATGGACCGCGACCGCGTCGACGCCGAGGTGCTGTATCCGACACCGCGCCTCTCGCAGGCCATCGTGGCGAACACCGACGCCGAGTTCCATCTCGCGTGCATCTGCGCGTACAACGACTGGCTGTCGGAGTACGTCGCCGCCGCGCCCGATCGGTTCGGGGGCCAGGTGCTGTTGCCGGCCTGCGGTGTCGAGCACGCCGTCGCCGAGTTGGATCGGGTGCTCGGACGCAGCGGGCTGCGCGGGGTG
>JBEVDP010000548.1:0-3388 GCA_040513235.1 Acidimicrobiia bacterium
GGCGCGTACGACCTTCGATGGTGGACGCCGGAAGTCGAGGTCGATCTGTGCGGGCACGCGACGCTCGCGAGCGCGCATGCCTTGTGGGATACCGGTCGCCTCGCGCCGGGCGCAGACGCCGTGTTCCACACGCGCAGCGGCGAGCTCCGGGCCGTCAGCCACGCCGACGGCACGATCGCACTCGACTTTCCCGCCGCGCCGCCGCAGCCGGTCGACCCGCCCGCCGGTTTGTTCGACGCGCTCGGCATCGAACCGATGCCCGTGGTCGCATCCTCGTTCTTCGTGCTCGTCGAGCTGCCCGACGCCGCCGCGGTACGGGCGGTCACGCCGCACTCCGAGCGCCTCGCCGCGGTCGAGACCGACGCGGTGATCGTGACGGCGCGCAGCGACGACGACCGCTACGACATCGTGTGCCGGATCTTCGGCCCCCGCATCGGCATCCCCGAAGACTCCGTGACGGGCGCCGCCCAATGCGTGCTCGCGCCGTACTGGGAGGGTCGCCTCGGCACCGACCTCCGCGTCAACCAATGCTCGGCACGCGGCGGCGAGCTCCGCGTCCGCCTCGGCGGCGATCGCGTCGCGATCTCCGGCCGCGCGGTCACCGTCCTCCGAGGCGAACTCCTCGTGTGAGTTCGCTCACGCGCCGGCGCGCGTGCGGTGCCAGGCGAGTTGGGCGGCGATGCCGTCGCGTAGCGAGACGTGGGGCTCCCATCCGAGCAACGCGCGGGCCTTGTCGATCGCGCCGCCATTGCGGAACGCGTCGCCGGGCATTGCGGGCTGCTCGTCAAGGGCGACCGGTTGGCCTGCGAGCTCGCCGACCAGCGCAATCAAGGCGTTGAGCGTGATCTCGTCCCCGCCGGCGAGGTTGCAGAACGTTCCCGGCGCGACATCGGCTGACGCCGCGGCGAGGTTCCCGGCAACGATGTCGTCGACATAGGTGAACTCGCGGACCTGCGTTCCGTCGCCGAACCGCGGGAACGCCGCGCCCGTGTGGGCGGCTTCGCACAGCCGGTGGATCGACATGTCGGGCCGCTGGCGGGGGCCGAAGACCGTGAAGTACCGCAGCGCGACCGTCGACAGGCCCCAGTTCGCGGCATAGGCGCCGCACAAGTGTTCCGCGGCCAGCTTCGTCACGCCGTAGGGACTGTGCGGACGGGGCAGGTCGGTCTCAGTCGTCGGGAATCGTGGTTGGTTCCCGTACACCGACGACGACGACGCGTAGACGAGCCGCCCGACACCGACCCGGCGCGCCGCTTCGAGCACGCGTTGGGTCGCGACCACGTTGTGCGCGGCGTATTCCGCGAATCCGTCGGCCCACGACGGACGCACCCCCGGTTGGGCCGCTTGGTGGAACACGACGTCAGCCCCGTCGAGCAGCGGCTCGAGGACCGCGTCGCGAAGATCGACTTCGACCAGCCGAAACTCCGAACGGGCTTGCGCCCCAACGAGGTTCGCGCGCTTGGACGCGGGGTCGTAGTAGGGCGTCAGGCAGTCGATCCCGACCACGGCGTCGCCGCGGGCGAGCAACCGGTCGACGAGGGTGCTGCCGACGAATCCCGCCGCTCCCGTAACGACAATGCGCATACGACCAGTCTGTCCCAGTCCGACTGGGACACACCGACGCATTGGGTCGGCATGAAGCGCGGGATCGACGTCGGGCTCAGGACGCGGCGTCGGCGAGCGACTCGGCGAGCGCCGGGTGCACGAGCAGCGAATCGACGATGTCAACGACCTTCAAGTTGTTCGTGACGGCGACCGCGACCACCGAGATCAACTCGGCCGCGTTGCGACCGACGATGGAACCGCCGAGCACCACTCCCGTGGCCGGGTCCGACAGGATCTTCACGAACCCACGCGTGTCACCGTTGATGAGCGCTTTCGGGTTTGCGGAAAATGGCACCTTGGTGACCCGCAACTTGCGTCCGACCGCGAAGGCTTCGGCCTCGGCAACACCGACGTCGGCGATCTCCGGATCGGTGAAGATCGCGGACGCGGCCTTGTCGTAGTCGAGGTGCCGGTGGGCGCGCGCGGTGAGGCCCATGACGTGCTCGGCGATCTTGCGACCCTGCATCGCCGCGACCGACGAGAGGGGCAACCGCCCCGAGACGTCGCCGGCCGAGTAGATGTGCGAGACATTCGTCTGACAATGGTGATTGCCCGCGATGAAGCCGCGTTCGTCGACCTCGACCCCCGCGAGTTCGCAGCCGATGTCTTGCGCGTTGGGGATGAAGCCGATCGTGAACACGGCGTGCGACCCCTCGGCGCGCCGGCCGTCGTCGCAGTTGACCGACACTTTGTCGCCGTCACGATCGACGCCGATCGCGCGCGCGCCCTTTAACAGCTTGACGCCCCGACGGAGGAACTCTGCTTCGAGCACCGCGGCCACTTCCGGGTCCTTGTAGGGCAGCACCTGCTGGCGCGACACGATCAAGGTGACCTGCGCGCCAAGCGCGCTGAACATGTGCGTGAACTCCACACCGGTGACGCCCGAGCCGATGACGACCAGGTGATCGGGGATCTCGGGCGGCGGATAGGCCTGACGCGAGTCGAGCACGCGCTCGCCGTCGAGCGTCGCCCAGTCGGGGATGCGCGGCCGTGAACCCGTGGAGATCAGGATCGCGTCGGCCTCCACCTCCTGGGTGCCCTGCTCGGTATCGGCAACGACCGTGTGCGGTCCGGTGAGCCGCGCAGTGCCGCGCAACATGCGCACGCCTTGTGATTCGAGGAGGCTGGTCGTTCCCTCGCACAGCTTGCGTTCGATACGGGCGATCCGCTCGCGCAGCGCCTGCACGTCGAGCACGCCTTGCGCGTCGAGACCCATCGTGCGCGCGTGCCCGAGCTCGATGAGCTCGTTGCCGGTCGCGACCATCGCCTTGCTCGGGATGCAATCCCACAAGTGCGCAGCGCCGCCGACGACGTCGCGTTCGATCAGGGTGACCTCGGCACCGAGCGACGCCGCGACGGTCGCCGCGGTGTTGCCGGCCGGACCGGCACCGAGGATCACGAAGCGAACAGCCACAGCGCCAGGCTACGTCCGCCTCGACCATAACCTGGACCACATGCCCGAACTCCGTGACGATTCGCTGACCGGCGCGCGCGTGATCGTCGCGCCCGGGCGGTCGGCGCGGCCCGACGCCTTCCGGGTCCAAGCACCAGCATCACCAGCCGCGGTCGCGTCGTGCCCGTTTTGCGCCGGGAACGAGCACGAGACCCCGCCGGAGGTCGCGCGCACCGGATCCGGTCAGCCCGAAACGCCGGGCTGGCGCGTGCGCGTGGTGCCGAACAAGTACCCGATCGTCGGCGAGGGTCTCGCGGGCGCGCACGAGGTCGTGATCTTCTCCCCCGCGCACAACCGATCGTTCGCCGACCTCGATCCCGACGCCGCACG
>JBEVDP010000549.1:0-3519 GCA_040513235.1 Acidimicrobiia bacterium
CGCCAGTGCAGTCGTGGTACCTCGACCTCGGCTTGCTCGCCGAGTATGTCGGTGCCGCGCGCCGCTATCACCACACCGCGCCGATTTCGATGCTGTACGCGCTGCACGCCGGGCTCGGAGTCCTGCTCGCCGAAGGCCTCGAGGAGTCGTGGGCGCGGCACCGGGCCGCCGGCACTCTGTTGCAGGACGCGTTGCCCGCCTTGGGCTTCCGGCCGTTCGCCGAGGAGCGACGCCTCCCGCAGCTCACGTCCGTCTGGTTGCCCGACGGGGTCGACGACACCAAGGTGCGGGGCGAGCTGCGCACCCGCTTCGGCATCGAGGTCGGCGGTGGGCTCGGCGATCTCGCGGGGAAAGGTTGGCGCATCGGCCTGATGGGACATTCCGCCCGAGAGCGTTCAGTTGTGGCGCTGATGGGCGCGCTGGAGGCGACCCTTTAGCGACAAGATCGGTGCGGGACGTCCTGCCGGACGACGGCGTGCCTAGCCGGCGGCGCCGGTTCCGGCGGTCTCGTCGGGCGCCGGAGTGGAGGTAGGGGCCGCCGGAGGCTTGAGCATTTCGGCGCGGTAGTAGCGCAGCTCCTCGATCGACTCTCGGATGTCGTCGAGTGCGCGGTGCTGCTCCGACTTGCCCGGCCGCTTGCGGTACACCTCGGGGTACCAGCGCCGGCACATCTCCTTGAACGACGAGACGTCGACACTGCGATAGTGCACGTAGGTGTCGAGCGCAGGCATGTACCGCGCGAGGAAGCGCCGATCCATCCCGATGCTGTTGCCACAGAGCGGTGCCGCTCCCGGAGCGGGAACGTGTCCGCGGATGTAGTCGATCACCTTCGCCTCGGCGGTGGCGGCGTCGTCGGCCGCGGCCGGGATCAGCGGCAGCAAGCCCGACTTGGTGTGCATCGTGCGCACGAATTCGTCCATGCCCGCGAGGGCGGCTTCGTCCTGACGCACGACGAGCTGGATCCCGTCGTCGAGCGATTGCAGGTCGGAGTCGGTGACGATGCACGCGATCTCGACGATGACGTGGGTCTCGACATCGAGACCTGTCATCTCCAGGTCGATCCATACCAAGCGGTCGCCCGCTGTCCTCGTACCCGACACGACAGTGCACGCTACCGGGTCGGCGTCGATAGATTCGCAGTTGGTGCAAGCTCCCGCCACCGTCTGGCATCCCGACGCCGAACTGTTGCGCGACAGCAACGTGGCGCGCTTCATGGCCGCGGAAGGCATCGCGACCTTCGCCGAACTACGCGACCGTTCGATCGCCGAGCCGGAGTGGTTCTGGGACGCGGTCGTGCGCTTCTGCGGCGTGCGGTTCACGAGGCCTTACACCCACGTCGTCGACACATCTGACGGCGCGCCGTGGGCGAAGTGGTTCACGGGCGGCACCACGAACCTTGTGCTCACGTGCCTCGACCAACACGCCGCCGATCCCGACCGGGCGACGCAGATCGCAGTCGACTGGGAAGCCGAGGACGGCACCGTCCGTACGCTCACGTGGACAGAACTGCGCGTGCTCACCGACCGGATCGCGGCTGGGCTCGCCGCACGCGGCGTCGGCGCCGGCGATGCGGTCGGTCTGTTCCTGCCGATGGTGCCCGAGACCGTCGCCGCGCTGTTCGCGGTCGCGAAACTCGGTGCGATCTTCCTTCCGATTTTCTCCGGCTATGGCGCCGACGCGGTTGCGGTCCGGCTCGCGGACGCGGGCGCGGTCGCGCTCGTCACTGCCGACGGGTTCACCCGGCGGGGCCGCGTCGTGCCCATGAAGGAGACTGCCGATCTCGCAGTGCAACAGGTTCCGACCGTGCGCACGGTCGTGGTGGTTCCGCGCCTCGGGCGCACCGACGTGCCGATGACGTCGGGACGCGATCTCACGCTTGCTGAACTCGTCGAGGGACGCGCCGATCGCTTCGACGCGGTCGAAGTCGAGAGCGAACACCCGTTGTTGGTTGCGTACACGAGCGGCACGACCGGCCGCCCGAAAGGCGCGGTGCACGTGCACGGCGGCTTCCTCGTCAAGATCGCGCAGGAAGTCGCGTTCCAGATGGACCTGCGGCCCGGTGAGCGGCTGTTCTGGCTCACCGACATCGGGTGGATCATGGGCCCCTGGGCGATCATCGGTGTGCTCGCGAACGGCGGCACGCTCGTGTTGTACGACGGCGCACCCGACTACCCCGGTCCCGACCGCTTGTGGGAGTTCGTCGCGGGACATCGCGTCGCGATCCTCGGCGTGTCACCGACGCTCGTGCGCGCGCTGATGGCGCACGGAGACGAACCGGTGCGCGCACACGATCGTTCGTCGCTGCGTGTGCTCGCGTCCACGGGCGAACCGTGGAACGAAGCGCCATGGGAGTGGTACTTCTCGGTCGTGGGCGACCGTCGTTGTCCCGTCATCAACATCTCGGGCGGCACCGAGGTCGGCGCGTGCTTCTTGTCGCCCCACGTCGTGCAGCCACTTTCGCCGTGCTCGCTCGGCGGCCCCGCCTTGGGTATGGCCGTTGACGTGTTCGACGACGACGGCCGGCCCGTGCGCGGTGCGGTTGGCGAGCTCGTCTGCACGCGCCCGTGGCCGGGCATGACCCGCGGCCTGTGGAAGGACCCCGAGCGTTACCTCGAGACGTATTGGTCGCGCTATCCCGGCGTGTGGTGGCACGGCGACTTCGCGAGCGTCACCGACGACGGCCAGTGGTTCCTGCACGGACGCTCCGACGACACGATCAAGCTGGCCGGCAAGCGGCTCGGCCCTGCCGAGGTCGAAACCGTCGTCGTTGCCCATCCGGCCGTGCTCGAAGCGGCCGCGGTCGGTGTTCCCGACGAAGTGAAGGGCGAAGCCCTGTGGGTGTTCGTGGTGCCGGCACCGGGCGTGAATGCCGACGACGCACTGCGGGACGAGCTGCGGGCGCTCGTCGCGGAGCAACTCGGGTCGTCGTTCCGGCCTACCGCGGTGCGATTCACCGACGCGCTTCCCAAAACGCGCAGCGCCAAGGTGGTGCGCCGCGCGATCCGCGCGGTCGTCACCAACACCGAGCCCGGCGACCTGTCGGGACTCGAAGACCCCGCTGCCCTCACTGCCATCGCCGAGGCGCGCTGACGTGCACGAGATCGTGGGGAGCCGCGTGTTGTTGCGGCCATTGCGGGCCGACGACTGGGACGCGTGGCGGGAAGTACGGCTGCGGTGCCGCGAGTGGCTCGAGCGGTGGGAGCCGCGCGCCGAACCGGGGAGTGCGGATCCAGTCCTCGATCGCGAGGCGTTCAAGGCGCGGTGCGGCGCGTGGGAACGACAGCGGCACTTCGACGCCGCGTACGGCTTCGGGTTGTTCCTCACGAGCGGCCAGTTCGCGGGCGAAGTGAGCCTCGGCAGCGTGCAGCGGGGCCCGTTCCAAATGGGCTACATCGGCTATTGGATCGACCAGGCGCTCTCCGGCCGCGGCTACGTGCCGGAGGGTGTCGTGCTGCTGATCCGGCACGCGTTCGAGTCGCTTTCGTTGCACCGCCTCGAAGCGGCGATCGTGCCCCGCAA
>JBEVDP010000550.1:0-4785 GCA_040513235.1 Acidimicrobiia bacterium
CCCGTAGCACGTCGGGAGTAAAGCACGAGACGATTTCGCCTGACGGGTCGATCGCTTCGGTCAGCCCACCCTGCAGCGCCAACGTGGCACCCATCGACCAGCCGACGAACGTCATCGGCTGATCGAGGTCACCCGTGCTCGGCGGCGATGCTGCGAACGAATCGGTAGCCACACTCGACGTCGACCACCGTTTCCAGCAGTCCCTCGTTGGTTGTCACGTCGCTGCGATACGTCGGGGCGAACACGACAAGACCTTCACGCGCGAGTCGAGTTGCAATCTCGGTCATGTCCTCCGCGGCTCCGTCGATCCCGTGCAAGGCGAACACGACCGGCCATGGCCCCTCGCCCTGCGGTTCGAACACCAAGATGTCCTGCGTCGTCTCATCTGACACGACTTCGGCAAGGGACCATTCGCAGGAGTTAGTTCCGCGAGTGGCTTGGCGAGTCACGGCAGGCGTTCATGGTGGCTCCATCGCGAAGCAATGCGGTGGAGCCGGTGGTGGTGGGCGCGCGTGACTGCTCGAGTCGTGGTGACCGTTTGCACCCGGAAGAAGAAGTACTTCGCGACCTCGACTGCCGCGAGATAAAAGACGACGAAGGCGACGAGCATGACGAAGAACCCGAACGGGAGTGGCGCGAAACCGAGCGTGTGCGCCACGCCTGATTGGGGGATGAGCGCGGCGATCGTGACGACGCCTAGCACCGAGACGAGCAGTGGCCGCGAGGGCGCGCTCCGAAAAAACGGTACGCGTCGCGTGCGGATCACGAAAACGACAAGGGTTTGCGTCGCGACGGATTCGACGAACCAGCCGGAGCGAAACAGCGACGCGCCCGCATCGAAGACCCACAGCATCACCGCGAACGTCGCGAAGTCGAAGATCGAGCTGATCGGGCCGAAGCGGACCATGAACTGGCGGATGGCGCGGATGTCCCAATGTGAAGGCCGGACCAGCTGTTCCTCATCGACGCGGTCGGTCGGGATCGTCATCTGGCTGGTGTCATACAGCAAGTTGTTCAGCAGGATCTGGTAGGGGAGCATCGGCAGGAACGGCAAGAACGCGGCGGCGACGGTGACGCTGAACATGTTCCCGAAGTTCGACGACGTCCCCATGAGCACGTACTTGATGGTGTTGGCGAAGATACGGCGGCCCTCGACGACGCCGTCGGCAAGGACGTCGAGGTCGTGTTCGAGCAGGATGATGTCTGCGGCATCCTTGGCGACATCCGTCGCCGCATTGACGGAGATGCCGACGTCGGCGTGATGCAGGGCGAGCGCGTCGTTGACGCCGTCGCCCAGGAACGCAACCGCGAAGCCGGCGCGTCGTTGGGCGCGCACGATGCGGGCCTTTTGCTCGGGGCTGATGCGAGCGAAGATCGAGGCCTCCGACACTCGCTGAGTCAGCTGGTCGTCGGAGAGCTCGTCGATCTCTGCGCCCGTGACTGTGCCCCGGGCGGGGATGTGCAAGCCGCGGCAGATCGTCTCGGCCACCACCGAGTTGTCACCGGTGACGACCTTGACTGCGATGCCGAGTTCGCGCAGCCGAGCGACGGATGCCGCGGCGGACGCCTTGGGCTGATCGAGAAATATCAGGAAGCCGGCGAGGTGCAGGTCGTGCTCGTCCGCCGGTGTGATCGCCAGGAGCGGTCCAGCGCCGCGCGTCGCGACCGCGACCACGCGATGACCAGCTGCGAACTGTCGGTCGAGCACGGCACCAGCCCCCTCACTCAAACTGGTGCAGCGGGCCAGAACCGTCTCGGGAGCGCCTTTCGTGATCAGGAGCCGGTTGCCTTCGTGGTCGACGAGAACCGACGCGCAACGTCGATCATGGTCGAACGGCGCGACGTCAACGCGGCGGTACTCGCGGACGGAATGCCCCAGCTCACCGGCGCCCTCCCACAGCGCGACATCGAGCGCGTTGCCGCCGACGACGGCTCCATCCGAGATGGTGGCTTCATTGCACACGAGACCCAGCACGACCACGGCCGCGGACTCGGTGCCCGACGCGTCGATGGATCGTTCGAAGCTGACGCGTCCTTCGGTCAACGTCCCGGTCTTGTCGGTGAGCAGCACATCGATGTCGCCGAGGTCCTCGATGCACACGAGGCGTTTCACGAGCACCTTCTTCTCGGCCATCCGCCGCGAACCGATTGCGAGGCTTGTCGAGACAACCGCGGGGAGCAGCTGTGGTGTGATGCCGACCGCGACGGCGAGCGAGAACAACAGTGCGTCGAGCACCCCTCGACCGATGAGAACGTTGATAACGAAGATCGATACGCTCAACGCGGCGCCGACCTTGGCCAGGAGCGCCGAGAATTGCCCGAGGCCAATCTGGAACTCCGTCTGCGGCTGACGCTCACCCAAGCCCACTGCAATCCGCCCGAACTGCGTCCGCGATCCCGTCGCGACGACCACGGCATCGGCCGCGCCCTCGTGTACGACCGTGCCCATGAACACACACGACGACAGCTCGGCCAACGGCGCTCCCGCGTCGATCGGCTCCGACGACTTGGGGGCCGGTATCGACTCTCCCGTGAGGATCGACTCATCGCACTCGAGGCCCTCAGCGGCAAGCAGCCGCAGGTCTGCCGGAACGATCGAACCAACACTGAGGTGCACGATGTCGCCGGGCACCAGATGCGTGACTTCCAAGCTCACCGGCGCGCCGTCACGACGCACGGTGACGAAGTGACGGACGCGCGAATGCAATGCCTCGGCAGATCGTTCCGCCCGGTATTCGTTCCCGAATCCCAAACCGACCGACACGACGACGATGCATCCAATGATCAGCGCGTCGGTGCCTTCCCCGACGAACACAGACACGGACGCCGCCGCGACCAGTAACAACAGCAGGGGGCTGCGAACCTGACGCCCGAGCACCGCCAGCGCGCTCGCGTGGTGCGATCGCACCGCGTTCGGGCCGAACGTCGCGAGACGCGCGTCCGCATCCATGGCGCTGAGCCCAGCCAGTCCCGTACCCAACCACTCGACCACCCGCTCGACCGGCATCGCCGCGGCCGATTCGATCGGCAGCTCCGGGTTCGCGTGAACCTTGCTGGTGGCCATCGCCGCAAGTCTCGCAGTCCGTCGGCGCGGGCCAAGCGAAGACCCCTCAGCGTCACCGCCTGCAAGCTGTGTGTCGTCGACGCGATCTACACGGCCGCGGCCGTCTTACTAACGTCAACACTTCACGCCGCCCCGGATCACCTCGGACATGGGACGTGAAGACTCATCGCTTCGTCGGTCAGCCAATGACGGGCGAGACGGGGCGCTTCATCCGCTTCCCTCGTGAGCGGCGCGGCCGCCAGGTGAGTTGACCGATGGTCCTTTCCTGTGAGGTCCGAGTGCGGAAGGCTTGACGGCGTCGTCACGCCGACGCTCGGAGGACGCCATGACGCAGCCCACCAGTTGGAACGAGCCGCTCCCGCGCGAACGACCTCCGGTCGGGCACATCGTCCTCACCGTGGTGGGCGCGCTCCTGATCCTCATCTCGCTCGCGCTCGGTGTGGTCGGTGGCATCTTGACGTGGGCGTACGCGACGCAGCGCGACTCAGACGGCTTCTTTCACACCTCGACGAAGCGGTTCGAAACGATCAGTTACGCGATCACCTCCGAGGAGATCGACCTCGGCACGCGACCGGGGCGCGGCGAGCGCGAGTTCGACTTCGGCGATATTGCAACAGTGCGCCTGACCGCCGAGGGAGAAGGCGAGACGCCCATCTTCGTCGGGATCGGCCGCGAACGCGACGTCGACCGCTATCTCTCCGGTGTTGCGCACGCGGAGATCGACGACATCGACTTCGATCCGTTCCGGGTCACGTACCGCTACCGCAGCGGCGGCGCGCCCGACTCGCCTCCCGACGGGCAGGACATCTGGGTCGCGTCGGCGACCGGCACCGGCGTGCAGCGTCTCGTGTGGGAGCCGGAAGGTGGGCGGTGGGCCGTCGTCGTCATGAACGCCGACGGCTCGCGCGCCGTCGGCGCCGACATCTCGGTCGGTGTGAAGTCGGACTGGGTGCTTCCGCTGGGAATCGGGTTGCTCTCCGGTTTCGGCTTCCTGGCCATCCTGGGCACTGTGCTGCTCGTGGTCGGCGCGGTCGGACTTGGTCGACGGGTCCCGGAGCCCGTCGTCGCCGGTGCGCCGCCGGTGCGCCTTGCCGGCCGTTTCGATCCGCATCTCAGTCGATGGCTGTGGCTCGTGAAATGGATCCTGCTCATTCCGCACTTCATCCTGCTCGCGGTGTTGTGGCTCGCGTTCTGGGTCGTCACCGTGATCGCGTTCTTCGCGATCCTGTTCACGGCGCGGTACCCGCGTGCGTTGTTCGACTTCAACGCCGGCGTGCTGCGGTGGACGTGGCGCGTCGTGTTCTATTCGGTTGGCGCGTTCGGAACCGACCGCTACCCGCCGTTCACGTTGGGCGCGGCTCCGGACTATCCGGCGACGCTCGAGATCGGGTATCCCGAGCGGTTGTCCCGTGGCCTCGTGCTGGTGAAGTGGTGGCTGCTCGCCATCCCGCAGTACGTCGTCGTCGGTATCTTCGCCGGTGGCGGCGTCTGGATCTGGGAGACGGACAACGGCGCCATCGTGACCCGCGGGCCGGGACTCATCGGCTGGCTGGTGATCGTCGCGGTCGTCGCCCTGTTGTTCGTCGGTCGCTACCCGAGCGCCATCGCGGGCCTCGTGGTCGGCCTCAACCGGTGGGTATATCGCGTGATCGTCTACGCCGCGCTGATGACCGACGAGTACCCGCCGTTCCGGCTCGACCAGGGCGAGGAGGAACCGCCAC
>JBEVDP010000551.1:0-4544 GCA_040513235.1 Acidimicrobiia bacterium
CTGGATCCGGCGACGCGGGCATGGGCCGGGAAGCTACCTTCCGCGCGGCCAGCGCCCGCGCTTACTCGTCGGCGACGACCTCGGTGACACCGGGGACGCGGTCCATGATGATCCGCTCCACACCGGCCTTGAGCGTCATCAGCGACACCGGGCACGTCCCGCACGCGCCCACAAGGCTCACGTGCACGACGCCGTCGGTGTCGAGCTCGCGGAAGATGATGTCGCCCCCGTCGCTCTGGAGGGCAGGCCGGATCGCGTCGATCGCCTCCAGGATCCCTTCTTCCATGTCCGCGATCTCAGCGGTTTCGAGCGCCATCTCATGTCCTTCGCCGGGCTTCTCGAGATTCGTAGGGCCAGTGGTCTCACTGGCCAAGCATCCCAATCAAGTGAACAGCCCCAGTATCGCAGGTGTTCCCGGTGCGGCCATCACGCGCCCGTGGCCCGGGCCACGGCGTCGAGTCCGGTGGGAGTTTTCAGGCGATCTTCTCGACGTCGGCACCAAGCCGGCGCAGCGTCGCCGGAAGATCGTGGTAGCCGCGCTCGATGTGCTCGCAGCCGTAGACGGTCGTCTCGCCGTCGGCGGCCAGACCGGCCAGCACGAGCGCCGCGCCGGCGCGCACGTCGGAGGCGGTCACGGGTGCACCCGCGAGCCGGCTGACGCCACGGACCACGGCATGGCGGCCCTCGGTGCGCACGTCGGCGTTCATGCGCACCAACTCGTCGACGAACTGGAAGCGGCCGTCGTAGATGTTCTCGGTGACGATCGAGCTGCCCTCGGCCACGCTCATCAGCGCGACCGCGGTGGGCATGAAGTCGGTCGCGAACCCCGGGTGCGGCAGCGTCGCGATGTCGACCGCGCGGAGCGGACCCGGGCTCTGCGCCCAGATCCCGTCGGGGGTGGGCGACACGCGCATCCCCATCTCGCACAGTTTCGCGGCCACGATCTCGAGGTGTTCCAGACGCGTGCCGACCAGCTCGATCTCGCCCCCGGCGATCCCGCACGCCATCAGCAGCGTTCCCGCTTCGACGCGGTCGCCCATGATCTCGCTGTCCACAGCCACGAGTTCGTCAACGCCCTCGACCTCGATGGTGGAGGTACCGGCGCCGACGACGTGCGCGCCCATCCGGTCGAGGAATGCGGCGAGGTCGGTGACTTCCGGCTCGCGCGCGGCGTTGTCGATCACAGTGCCGCCCTTGGCCAGCACCGCCGCGCACATGAGGTTCTCGGTCGCGCCGACGCTCGGGAACTCGAGCACGATGCGGGCTCCGGCCAATCGGTTCGCGCGGGCGTGAACGAAGCCATGATCGACGTCGATTTGGGCGCCCATTGCTTCGAGGCCCCGCAAGTGCATGTCGACCTTGCGGCTACCGATGTTGTCGCCGCCGGGGAGCGCGACCCGCGCTTCACCGCATCGGGCGACGAGCGGCCCAAGGACGTTGAACGACGCGCGCATGCGCGTCACCAGCTCGTACGGCGCTTGCGGCTGCAACGTGCCCGACGCGTCGATGAGCACTTCGTTGCCCGGCCGGACGTCGACCGACGCCCCGATCTCCTCGAGCAGTTCGATCATGACGCCGAGGTCGGCGACCGGCGGCATGTTGCGCAGTGTGGTCACCCCGGACGCGAGCAGCGCGGCGGCCATCTGCTTCGTGCCGGAGTTCTTGGTGGCGCCCGATATCTCGACCCGGCCGTGCAGCGGCCCGGAGGGTCGCACTCGGAAGGTGCTCATCGCCCTTCGTAGCGCGGCGGTCGCTGCTCCACGAACGCACTGATCGCCTCGCGCATGTCGGCCGACGGCAGGCAAACGGCTTGCGCTTCCGCTTCGACCACGAGTCCTTCGGCGAGGGGCAGCACGCCGGCCGCGGCGACCGCGCGCTTGGCGCCCTGCACGGCGAGAGGTGGTTGGGCTGCGATCGCGGTCGCCAGGGTCTCGACTTCCTTCTCGAGGTCACCGTCGTCGACGAGCCGTTCGCACAGCCCGATGCGGAAGGCTTCGTCAGCGTCGATTCGGGCCGCGGTCCAGATGAGTTCCTTCGCCTTGCCGTCGCCGACGATGCGCGGCAACCGCTGCGTGCCGCCGAGGTCGGGCAGGATGCCGTACTTGTGTTCGAGGAGACCGACCTTGGTTCCACGCGCGAACACGCGGATGTCGCACGCGAGCGCGAGCTGCAATCCCGCGCCGAGTGCGTATCCGCGCACCGCGGCGATCGTCGGGTACCGCGCTTCTTCGAGCCACGTGTAGGAGGCTTGCGCGCGCAGGATGCCGTCGACCATCGGGTTGTCGTGACGGGTGCCCGCGTCGGCGCCGCCCGTGATCTCGTTGCTCCCGCGATCGGCGCCGGTGAACACGGTGGTGTCGATCCCGGACGAGAACGCGCGACCATTGCCGATCACGACGAGTGCGCGGATCGACGGGTCGTCTTTGACCTCGTCGCCGAGCGCGCGCATCTCGGCCCACATCTCACCGGTGAAGCTGTTCAGCTTGTCGGGGCGGTCGAGGCGCAGCCACGCCAGGTCGCCGTCGCGCGTGAAGTCCAGGGTTTCCATCTCGTGAGGGTACTCAGCGGGGCCTGGGAATTGCGGCGCCGCAGCCGAGGCGCACCACTTCCACCGGCGCGTGGAACCCGGGCACGCTGAGCAGGCCGGCCGGTTCGACGAGGGTGCCCGGCGGCGCCAGGGCACCGAGCGCGGGCAAGGTGAGGATCTCGTGCGGCGCGGCCGCGCCCATGAGCCGGGACGCGAGGTTCACGCTCGTGCCGGTGTAGTCGTCGCCCTCCAGCAAGATGACGGGTCCGCCGGCCAGGCCCGCGTGCATGCGCAGCGGCATGTCAGCATCGTCGATCAACTGTTCGAGGCGACACACGGCCCCGACGAGTTGCGGCGCTTCGACCGACACGAGCATGCACCCGTCGCCGAGCCACTTCGCGATGCGCACGCCGAAGTCCGTAGCGATGGTGCGGACCGCGCCTCGGAAGGTGGTGAGCACCCGCACGGACTCGTCGTCACCGTTTACGTCGCAGAAGGACGTGAACCCGGCCAGGTCCACGAAGGCGAACCATCGGTCGACTCTCACGGCGGCCATGATCGCACTCCGCCCCTCTGGACCTGGAACCCGGCGGGGTAGATCATGTTCACGCACGCACAAGTGAGGAGGGGCCCGATGCCCGTCGACAAACTCCTCCGGGCCAAGGACCAGAGCCGCAGCGGGGCGGCGGTCGAGACGATCGCTCCCGGCGCGCCGATCACCGTGGCCGCCCAGCGCATGGCGACGATGCGGATCGGTTGCCTTGTGGTGAGCGAGGATCAGCGGGCTGTGCTCGGACTCATCACCGAACGGGATCTCGTGCGGGCGTTCGCGCGGCACGGCGCCAACGCGCCGTCGTTGCGGGTGCGAGACGCGATGAGCACCGGCGTACCGACCTGCGCACCCGGCGACGATCTGTCGACGGTGATGCGCACGATGACCACGCGCCGCTATCGCCACGTTCCGGTCGTGCAGAACGGCGAGTTGCTCGGCATCGTCAGCATCGGCGACGTCGTCAAGCAACGGCTCGACGATCTTGAACTCGAGGCGAGTGTGCTGCGCGACGCTTACCGCGCTGCCCGCTGACGTCGCTGGGAACCGACGCGCGCGCCGACCGGGAGTTCGCGTGATGGGCCCAGTCGTCGCATCGCCCGCTATGTCCCCGCTTCTGCGAAAGAGACAACCATCGCGGACGGGAACGGCCGCGCGCCGGCACATCAGTCCGGGAGCGCGGCGACGAAGGCGGCCGTCGCAACGGCTGCGGCCGCGAACGCAGCCGGCTGGGTGAGTCCACTCGCCTTCAGCGGTTTGAAGCCGTGGTCGGCGGTGTCGATCCAGTGCCAGGACACCTTTCCCTTGATCTTCTTGGCGTGGCGCTTGAGTTCGTCGGGGGTGCCGAACGCGTCCCGGGTGCCACTTACAAAGAGACACGGGACCCGCACGCGTGGGAAGTGCTCGACCCGGAGCTGATCGGGCTTGCCCGGTGGGTGCAGCGGATAGCCGAGCAGTGCCAACCCGAGCGCGGGCAGCGGGTCGTCTGCATCAGCAACAACGAGCGAGCAGATCCGCCCGCCCATCGAGCGTCCGCCGAGCACGAGCCGCTCGGAGGGGAGCTTCGCGCGCTTCGCCAAGTCGGCGGCGGCTTCGCGCACCGCGGCGGCGAGGACCGGCGGCCGGTCGGGGCCGCCGCGGCCCGCCGACATGTACGGGAAGTTGAAGCGCAGCGAGGGGATCTTGGCCGCCGCGAGCGCGTCTGCGACGGTCGTGAGCGCGACGGCGTTCATGTCGGCACCGGCGCCGTGCGCGAGCAACACGGCGCGATCCGCGCCACGCTTCGGTCCTTGGTAGACGGATTCGAGCGTCACGCCATCCCGCTCACGCTTGTCCGCTCTCGGCCCTGCGGGCCGGGCCGCTCGGGCCCCGGGCGCGGGTGGGGGGGGGTACCCCCCCACGACCCGCCCGCAATCGTGTGGGCGGGCGCCCCCGGGTGGCGGCGCCGGCCCCGGGCAATGGGGGCGC
>JBEVDP010000552.1:0-2692 GCA_040513235.1 Acidimicrobiia bacterium
TCGTCGACACCGCAAGGTGGCACGCCGAGGTTCCCGCGATCACCGCGAGCCGGTGGTCCAGCGGCGCATCCGCGCCGTGCGCGCCCAGCATGCCGAGCGCACCGGCGTGCGCGTCGATGATCGACACGCCGACCGCCGTTCGCGGGGGAAGCCCGAGTTGCTCGGCTGTTACCTCATCGAGGGTCCCGAGGGGCCGGCCGGGACTGCGCACATCGGTGCCGATGCGCACGAAACCGTCGGCGGCGAGATCGCCCAGGCCGATCGCGGCGAAGTACGACGCATCCCACCGCTCCTCGTGCCCGAGGTACGTCCACTTGCACACGGTGCTGCACAGCGAGCGCGTCTCTCGCCCGGAGGCGCGCCACGTGAGGAAGTCGGGAAGGTCGAACCAGTGCGCGGTGCGTCGCCACGTCGCCGGCAGGTGCTCCTTCACCCACCGAAGCTTCGGCGTTTCCATCTCGGGCGAGATCGACCCGCCGACGAACTGGAGCACTGGATGTTGGGTCGCATCGATGGCCTCCGCGTCGGCGATCGCGCGATGGTCCATCCAGACGATGACGTTGCGCCGGTCGTCGCCGTCGCAGGCGATCGTGACAGGCTTGCCGTGCGCGTCCAGCGCAACGAGCGAGCACGTTGCGTCGAACCCGATCCCGACGACTTCGGCGGCGTCGACGGTCGCAATCGCGTCGCGAACCGCGGCACAAACCGCGTGCCAAATGTCGTCCGACGACTGCTCGACGTGATCCGCCTCGGGATGCCAGGTTTCGATCGGGTGTTCGCCGCGCCCCGCGGTCCTCCCGTCAGTCGTGAAGCAGCCCGCGCGCGCACTCCCGGTGCCGACGTCGACGCCGATCACGTACATGGGTCGACTCCGGGCTCCGCTCCCCTCCGGTCGCTGCGCCCTGCGTCTCCTCGGGCCGGAACGCGCGGGCGACGCTCGCTCACGCGCGTGAGAGAACGCGGACGCGGAAGCCGAGGCGGCGCGACAACTCGGCCATGTCGGCGAACACGTCGCCGTACGCGACCGCCACGTGATTGCTCTGGTAGTGCGCCATGAGGTCGTCGCGGCTGATCTGCATGTCGGCGGCCATGAACGGCCACTGCCGCGTCGTGCCCTCCCACCACTCGTCGCGCAACGACGGCGGGAGCGCCACGACCTCTCCGCGGCCGACGTCCATGACGAGCTCTTCGCCGTCGAGCCACGCGCGGGCCCACGTGATCGCGCCCGGCAGGCTCTCTCCCGCGAACGTGCCACCGGGGATCGGGAAGTACGCGGGCGGCTGCCGGTAGGAGTGGACGCCGCGCAAGGTGTCGGGATCGTGGTTGAACGCGTAGGCGCCGGCCGAACCCGAGTTCAGCAGCACCCAGATGAAGCGGCCGTCGTACTCGCCGCCGAAACGCACGTCGTGGAACGCGACCGACTCGTGCAAGCCGTGCGCCAGCAGGAGTCGCTTCAACATCTCCATCGGCACCAAGTTGCCCTGGTCGGCTTCGGTCGCCGTCGCGATCGTGCGGCCGCTGGTCTCGGGCCGGCACGCCGAGTTCAGCAGTCCTTCGGCGAAGTCGGAGGGCGGAAGCGAACGGATGAGCCCGAGTTGGTACTGCCACCCGAGGCAATCGGCGCGAAACTCGCCGAGCAGGTCGAGAACCGCGCAATAGTCGCGGAGCTGGTTCCGAGTGGCCTGCTCGTCGAAGTCGTCCCCGTAGTGGAACTCGACACCGCGGGCGCGCACGAACGCGAGCGCGTCGTCGACGCGGCGCCCGTCGACGGTCTTGCCCTGCTCGATCACCCACGCTTGGTCGATCTTGTGCTCCGAAAACCCGACCCGGGCCAATCGTTGGGGCCCGAAGTAGCCGTTGATCATGCCCATCGACGTGTCACCGAGCATCGCCGCGAGCGGTCGCTTCGCGCGCATGTCCGTCAGCACGCCGTCGACGACGCGCGACTCGATGGGTGCGGGCGCAGCCTTGATGCAATCGGTGTCGTGCTCGATCGTCCCCGTGCGCACCCACGTGTCGAGCGCGTCCATGAACCACTTGTCGGTCGTGAGGTCGGACGCCTCCGACCACAAACGGCTGTGGGCGCGACCAAGGCTCGTCAAACACGCGCCCGTGTTGAGCAGCCCGACGAGGCCCGGCCACGTCCCATCGAAGTTCGACGCGAGCAGCAGGGGACTGTCGCTCCCGACGACGCCTTCGGTCGTGTGCGGCCCGTAGACCCAGTGCGCATACACGCCGATCATCGGGTCCTCGATCCCTGACAGCGTGTCGATCGCGTCGGCCGGCGTGGTGAGGAAGTGGTCGAGCACCACGGGATCGTGCCCGAGGTGCTGCAGCGCGGTCGTGAGCGCGGCGACGAACGTCTCGACGTTGGGCCGCGCCAACTCGTTGGGAATCGCGCGATAGTCGCCAGGCAAGAAGAGGACGACACGGCTCACGTGTGCTCCTAGCGCGTCGGCGGCGTGATGCGCTCGCCGGTGATCTGGTTGACGTAGATCTTCCACGGATAGTGCCCGCCCTCGCCGCCTGCGTCGGGCGTCTGCATGTGCTGGGTGACGGCCTTGCGCCAAGTCTCGGAGTTGTTCTCGGTCGTCATGTGCGGTGTCTTCGAATGGTGGAACGTGACGCTCCCACGCGAGATCGGGCATGCGACGGCACGCGACTCGTTCGGACTGCAACGCAGGAGGTCGCT
>JBEVDP010000553.1:0-7141 GCA_040513235.1 Acidimicrobiia bacterium
CGTGACCATGCGGTCGTCGTGTTCGACCATCGGGGGCACGGGGCGAGCGACAAGCCCGACGACCTCGACGCGTATTCGCTGGACCGGCTCGTCGCCGACACGATCGCGGTCGCCGACGCGGTCGGTTTCGATCGCTTCCGGCTCCTCGGGCATTCGATGGGTGGCATGGTCGCTCGACGGGTCGTGTTGCAGCATCCGGCGCGCGTCGAGGCGCTCATCCTGATGGACACGTCTCCCGGACCGATCGAAGGGTTCGATCCCGAGCTGCTCGAGTTCGGTGTGCTGACGGGGCTGAACGAGGGCAAGGACGCGCTCAAAGCGTTGCTCGACGCGACTGCCACGCTCAACACACCCGCGTACGAGCGTGTGCTCGCCGAGCGGCCGGGCTATCGCGAGTTCCAAGACCGCAAGTGGACCGACCTGTCCGTTGTGATGTGGGCGGCAATAGCTCGCGAGATCGGCGCGCAGTCCGACGACCTGCCGCAGTTCGGGTCGATCGCATGTCCCGCGCTCGTGATGGTCGGCGAGCAGGACAAGCCTTTCCTCGCCCCGTCCCGCGCGATGGCGCGCGCGATCCCCGGCGCGCGACTCGTCGTCTTCGCCGACGCGGGGCACTCGCCGCAGTTCGAGAATCCGGACGCGTGGATCGCGACGATGCGCGAATTCCTCGCGGTGTGCGTCACCACGCCGTAATGGACGCGCACGGGGGACGGCTCGCCGTCGAGGTGCTGCGGGCACACGGCGTCGACGTGATCTTCACGCTGTCCGGTGGGCATCTGTTCGTGCTCTACGACGGGGCTGTGCAGGCCGATCTTCGTCTGGTCGACACACGGCACGAGCAGACCGCGACGTTCGCCGCCGAGGGTTGGGCGAAGGTGACGCGACGGTTGGGCTGCGCCGCGCTGACGGCTGGGCCTGGAGTCACGAACGGCATCAGCGCGATGACCGCGGCGGGTATGAACGGGACGCCGATGGTGGTGATCGGCGGTCGCGCGCCCGAGCGCCGCTGGGGTTCCGGGTCGCTACAGGAGCTCGACCACGTCCCGATTGTGGCGCCGGTCGTGAAGCGTGCCGCGACCGCGGTCGACGCGGATGCGATCGTGCGCGAGTTGCATGCCTCGTGCGTCGCGGCGCGTACGCCGCACCGCGGGCCGACGTTCGTCGACGTCCCGCTCGACGGGTTCGGACCGGGTTCCGTCGATCTCCCCGATCTCGACGACGTCAACGCGCCCGGGTCGGGCGTGGTGCCCGACAACATCAAGACGGTCGGCGCGTTGATCGCCTCGGCGCAACAGCCAGTCGTGCTCGCGGGCGGCGACGTGTACTGGGGGCACGCCGAGGAACAACTTGTCGCGTTCGCGGAAGCGGCCGGGGTGCCGGTGTTCGTGAACGGCATGGGTCGGGGCACGATTCCCGCCGATCACCGCTTTGCCTTCGCGCGCTCGCGCTCGGTCGCGATGAAGGAAGCCGATCTCGTCATCGTGGCGGGAACACCGCTCGACTTCCGTCTCGGCTTCGGCCGCTTCGGCGACGCCAAGGTCGTGCACCTCTGCGATGCACCGAGCGAGGTCGCGAGGCACGCCGACCTCGCGGCGTCGACCGCGGGCGATCTCGCCGCGACGTTCGCCGCACTTGCCGACTCCGGCGCGCCGCCCGGCCGGTTCACCACCTGGGTCGAGAAGTTGCGCGCCGACGAGAACGCCAAGCGAGCCGACGAGGAAGCCGGGCTGCACGCCGAAGGCGCTCCGATCAAGCCGACTCGCATCTACGGTGAGCTCCGGCCGCGGCTCGATCGCGACGCGATCGTGATCGGCGACGGCGGCGACTTCGTGTCGTACGCGGGAAAGCTCATCGATTCCTACCAACCGGGCACGTTCCTCGATCCCGGGCCGTACGGCTGTCTGGGCATGGGGCCGGGCTACGCGCTTGCGGCCGGACTCGCGCATCCCGACCGCCAGGTCGTGTTGCTGCTCGGCGACGGCGCGGCGGGGTTCTCGCTCGGCGACTTCGAAGCGTTGATCCGCCACGAGGTCGACGTGGTCGCGGTGGTCGGCAACAACGGCATATGGGGTCTGGAAAAGCACCCGATGCAGATGCTGTTCGGATACGACGTCGTCGCGGAACTGCGCCCCGAGGTGCGCTACGACAAAGTTGTGACCGCGTTGGGTGGCCACGGCGAGTGTGTGTCGCATCCCGACGAGATCGGCCCGGCCCTCGACCGCGCGTTCGCGACGAAGGGCGTATCGCTGATCAACGTCTTCACTGACCCGGCCGACGCCTACCCCCGCAGCAGCAACCTCGGTTAGAGGTCGAGCGTTGGCGTGCCGGGGGCGATGCCGGCGCGGGCGAGGGCCTTGGCTTTGGTGCGCATCAGGATCTCGCGCGGCGCTTTCGTGATGCGGGCGACGACGCCGAGCGTGACGGTCATCAGGTCGTTGGGTTCGACGATCTGGCTCACGAGCCGCATCGCGAGCGCTTCTTCGGCGTCGACGACGCGGCCGGTGAACGCGAGGTCGCGCGCGACCGCGCCGCCGACGAGATCGTGCAGCGGTCCGTACACGACGTCGCCGAAGGTGTACTCGGGATGCGCGAACGCGGCGCGCGTCGACGCGACGCGGATATCGCACAGAAGCGCGAGGTCGAAGCCCCCGGCGAGCGCGGGGCCGTTCACGGCAGCGATCGTCGGAACCGGGAAGCGCAGCACCGCGTGGTGATAGCGGTCGCTCGACGCCCACAGCTCGGTTGCGAACGCCTCGTCTTCGAGCGCGCGTGGGAACTCCTTCAGGTCGAACCCGGCGGAGAACACGTCGCCGGCGCCCGTGATCACGACCGCCTTGATCGTCTCGTCGGGCGCGAGCTTGTCGAGCGCATCGCTGATCTCGTTGCGGAGATCGACCGACAGCGCGTTCTTCTTAGCCGCGCGATCAAGAGTGAGGACCGCGTGCGCGCCGCCGCGCTGGATCAGGAGGTCGGTCACTCGCCCTGCGCGCGCTCGATGAAGCGCTCTCGCTCCACGACGACCCGCGTGATGCGGCCCGCCGCCACGAGACCCCGCGAGTCGTTCACCGAGACCCGGAACGTCAGGCGGCGGCCTTCGACGGACTCCAGCGTCGCCTCGGCCGTGACCTTGCCGCCGACCGGGGTCGGCGCCAGGTGCGTGAGCTGGACCTGGTAGCCGACCGTCGTGGCGTTGGCGTGCAGCTCGTCGGCGACCGCCTCGACGCTGGCCTGTTCGGCGAGGGCGACCACCCGCGGCGTCCCGAGAACGGGCACATCGCCGCTGCCGAGCGCGAGGGCGGTGTCGTCGTCGGTGACGAGCAGCGTCACCGATGCGGCGAGACCGACCTTCACGGGCATCCACGTACGATAGGCAGGCGGGTCAGTCCCGGCCCATTCAGGCCGCACGTCGGATACACAAAAAGGATCTCATGCTCGACACCGATGTCCTGCGCTCCACACTCGAACACGCGCTGCGCAATGGCGGCGACTTCGCGGACGTGTTCGTCGAGGACCGGCGCGCGACCAGCGCCCGCTTCGACGACGGCCGCACCGAGGAGCTCGTCTCCGGCCGGGAACGCGGCGCGGGTATCCGCGTCGTGCGCGGCGACACGACGGGGTTCGCGCATACGGCCGACCTCTCGACGAACGGGCTGCGCGTCGCGGCGGAGGCCGCGGCCGGCGCGGCGCGGGGCGCGGGCGGTGGTGTGCATGTCGCGAACCTGACGGCCCAGACCGCGACCCGGCCGCACGAGGTACAGATCGCGCCGGAGACGGTGGAGAAGCGGCGCAAGGTCGAACTTCTCACTCGGGCGGACGCCGCGGCGCGCGGCGAGAGCGGCGCGATCACGTCGGTCACCGCGTCGTACGCCGATGCGCACCGCCGCATCCAGGTCGCCAACTCCGACGGGTTGCTCGCCGAAGACGACCAGGTGCGCACCCGCTTCATGGTGCAGTGCGTCGCCACCGGCGACACCGGGATGCAGACGGGCTACGAGGCACCCGGCCGCACGATCGGCTTCGAACTGTTCGACGAGATCGCCCCCGAGACGATCGCTCAACGCGCGGCGCAGCGCGCGGTGACGCTGCTCGACGCCGTGCCTGCGCCGTCGGGAAAGATCCCGGTCGTGCTACGCCGGGGTGCGGGCGGCGTGCTGTTCCATGAAGCGTGCGGCCACGGGCTCGAAGCCGACCACATCCTGAAGGACGCGTCGGTCTTCACGGGCCAGGTCGGTGAGCAGGTCGCGTCGCCGCTCGTGACCCTCGTCGACGACGGCACTTACGCACGGGAGTGGGGAACGCTCAGCATCGACGATGAAGGCAAGCCCGCGCAGCGCAACGTGTTGATCGAGAACGGCGTCCTCACCGACTACATGTGGGACCTGTTGCGCGCGCGCAAGCAAGGCCGGCCGAGCAGTGCCAACGGTCGCCGGCAGTCGTACCGCCACCTGCCGATGGTGCGGATGACGAACACGTTCCTGCTCGAAGGCGAGACCGATCCCGACGAGATCGTGCGAGGCGTCGACTACGGCATCTACTGCGTGCAACTCGGCGGAGGGCAGGTGAACCCGGCGACGGGTGACTTCGTGTTCGGCGTCACCGAGGCGTATCTCATCGAGAACGGCGAGATCACCAACCCGATACGCGCCGCCCAATTGATCGGCAACGGTCCCGACGCGCTGCGCATGGTCGACGTGGTCGGCAACGACTTCGAGACGTGGACCGGCATGTGCGGCAAGCACGGTCAGAGCGTCCCCGTGTCGTCGGGCCAGCCCACCTTGCTGGTGCGCGAGATGACGGTCGGAGGCACTGCGGCGTGAGCGAGCGTCGGGATCTTCTGGCAATCGCCCGGGAGGTCACGGGCGGCGCGGCGCCGGGTGAGCAGATCGAGGCGTACGTCGTGCGCCGGCAGGAGACCGATGTCGAGGTGTTCGGCGGCGAGGTCGAGTCTCTCACCACTGCCGGGATCGAAGGTGTCGGCGTGCGCGTGATCGTCGGGAGCCGCCAGGGCTACGCGTCTGCCGGGTCGCTCGATCCCGGCGTCGTGGCTGAAACGCTCGCGGAAGCGCGAGACAACGCCGAGTTCGGCGAGCCCGACGAGTGGAACGCCCTCGCGACCCTCGCCGACGTCGATGCCGTCGAATGCGTCACGCTGGACCTGTGGCGCGACGACGCAACGAGCCTTCCCACCGACGAGAAGGTGCGGATCGCCCTCGACCTCGAAGCCGCCACCAAGGCGCGCGATACGCGCGTGAAGGGTGTCGAAGCCGCGGGCTACGGCGACGCGTGGGCCGAGTCGGCGGTCGTCAACTCCAACGGCGTCGAGGCGACGAACCGGCGCACGACCGCGTCCGCGTATGTCGGCGCGCTCGCCGACGACGGGACCGGCACCCAGACCGGCTACGGGTTCGCGGTGGGCCGCGCCCTTGGCGATCTGGACCTCGATTCGATCCCACGTGACGCGGTCGATCGCGCCTGCCGGATGCTGGGCGCGAAGCCGATTGCCGGCCGGCGCATCCCGATCGTGCTCGACCCGCTCGTCACGCGGTCGGTGCTCGGAGTGTTGTCGAGCGCGTTCAACGGTGAATCGCTGTTGAAGGGCCGCAGCCTGTTCGGCGGGCGCGATGGCGAGAAGATCGCGGCGCCGATCGTCGAGTTGATCGACGACCCGACGGACGCGCGGGCGCAAGGCGCGGCGCAGAACGACAGCGAAGGCTTGCCGACGCGCCGCAACGTGCTCATCGCCGACGGCGTGCTCGCCGGCTTCCTGCACAACGTGTACACGGGCCGGCGCGCCGGCCTCGCGAGCACGGGCAGCGCAGTGCGCGGCGGCTACGGGTCCGCGCCTGGAGTCGGCGTCCGCGCGCTCGCGCTGCGGCCGGGATCGCGAAGTCCCGAAGCCGTGATGGCATCGGTGCCGGAAGCGTTCTATGTGCAGTCGGTCAGCGGTCTGCACTCGGGCACGAACCCGATCAGCGGCGACTTCTCCGTCGGCGCCGAAGGCCTGATGCTACGCAACGGTGCCTTCGCCGAACCCGTACGCGAAGTCACGATCGCGTCGACGCTGCAGCGCATGCTGCTCGACGTCGTCGAGGTCGCATCCGACCTCACGTTTCTCCCCGGCGCGGCCGCGGGAGTGACGGTGCTGATCAGCGAGATGAACCTGAGCGGCGTCTGATCACTCGGTCCCAGGAGCGCGCATGAGCGTCAGGCACATCACGAACCCCACCCGCGTCGAAGCGGCGGGGACACCGCCCAAGCTGATCGACGAGTACGTCGGGCGGGTCAACACGGGGGAGGAGCGCGTGAGCGTCGCCCACATGCGCTCGCCCGGGGGCTGGGTGGAGCCCGGCCAGCGCCCCCGCTCCGACGAGTACACCGTCGTGCTCGAGGGCTGCCTGCGGGTGGAGCACGAGGACGGCGAGCTCGAGGTGCGCGCCGGGCAGGCCGTGTTGACGCGCGGCGGCGAGTGGGTGCGCTACTCGACGCCGGAGACGGGCGGGGCCTTCTACGTGGCGGTCTGCCTGCCCGCTTTCTCGCCCGAGACCGTGCAACGAGATGACGCCTAACGCGCGGGCCCCCGTGCGCCGATTAACCAGGTGATGTCGCTTCCGCCGCCCAGCTCCTCCCAACGCGAGCGCGTGCTCGACCTCGAGGGACCCCGGCGCCGGCGCGGTCAGCTGCGGTTGAGCGCGATGGGCGCGACGATCTCCTTCGACGGCGCGCTGCGGACCGACCTGCGGATCCCGCTCGGCATGCTCCAGTTCGGACTCGTCGACCGCGGGGGCGCTCGCTCCGGCGGCATGAGCGGCCGGTTCCCGATCCTCAAGCGCCTGTCGGCCACCGCGGTGGTGCCGCGCGAGCAGGGCGTCGAGGGCTGGTTGTGGACGAGCCTGGGCGGCTCCGCGCTGACCGTGCTGGGTGACCCCGAGGACGCCCCGAACGCCGCGCTGCTTTTCACCAAGCCGCTCGGCGACGACGCGGTGGCGTGCTTCGAGCCCGAGGCGGCGCAGGAGATCGCCGCGCGCTCGCCGCTCGGCGCTCCCGCCGTCTACGGCCTGCTGTTCCGCGTGAACGACCCGAGCAAGGCCGAGACCGTCTTCCGCCAGTTCGGCCTGCTGCGCCCGCTCACCGACCGCGAGGT